>JBEBJC010000454.1:0-6581 GCA_040080105.1 Myxococcota bacterium | reverse complement strand
CAACCCGATCCTGACCGGGGCGGGCACGCTGCGGTGGGCTGACCCGCACGCGTTGCTCGTCCCGGCCGCCCACTGGACCACCGCGGTGTCGACCGGGCTGTGGTTCACCCGCAACCCCGCCCACCCGGACCTGGCGGTGTCCTCCCTCACCGGCCCGGTCGAGGTGGCCGCGGCGGCCAACCCGGTGCGGACCTCGGTGCCGTGGTCGGTCGAGCTCGGGTGGCGCCCGACCGAGCGGTGGTCGGCCACCGCGTCCGTTTCGAATCAACTCCCCACGTTGCTCGCCGATCCCGGCGGCACGTTCCGCGCGCTGCCGGCCACCACCTCGGTGGGCCTCGCGGTGGGCGCCCACCTCTGACGCAGGAGACGAGATGCGGATCCTCCCCTTGGCGCTCACGCTCGCCGCGTGCGCCCCCGGCACCGTGGTGACCGTACAACCCGGCGCGGTCGACAAGACCGCGCTCGACGGAGAGTGGTACTGGCGCCGCACCGTCGACGACGTGCCCTACGGCACCCCAGCGACGTTCGCCGGCGCCCAGGGCCAGCTCGAGCGGATCGTGTGGGAGGTCCAGCAGGACCTGCTGCTCGGGTACCGCTCGTACCCTCACGTCGACGGCGACGGGGCGATCGACTCGGCCCCGCTGCTCGCGTTCCCGATCGTCGACCAGTTCGACATCCGCCGCGGGTACGACCGCGCCACCGGCGAAGAGTCGAACGTGGTGGAGGAGAACCGCGAGAACCCCTGGTACGACCGTCAGTACATCCGGGTGGACTGGAGCGCGAACCTGGCCGAGATCGCCTCGCCGTTCGCCGCGGTCCCGCTGTCGGTGCTCGACTGGGTGACGACCGACGACCGGGCCGACGACGCGCCGCAGTTCGACGACTCGGACGGCGACGGCACGATCGACAGCCTGTACCTCACCCAGCGGGCGCTGGTGGAACCCGACACAGTGGAGTTGCCGGGCTACGGCGACGTGCCGACGTGTGTGTTCTTCGGCGAGGCCGAGCACGAGTGCGGCGCGGTCGAGATCGGCGTGGTCAGCTCGTTCGTGCGGGTGGGCGACCGGGCGCCGGTGC
Organism: Myxococcota bacterium; assembly: GCA_040080105.1. Classification (GTDB taxonomy): domain Bacteria; phylum Myxococcota_A; class UBA796; order UBA796; genus JACKER01. The sequence continues at coordinate 5,504 of JBEBJC010000454.1, read as the reverse complement.
AGGGGCTGCCGTACGACGACCACCTGATGGAGACGTTCGGGTTCTTCTCGACCGAGCGGCTCGCGTGGGACGAGGGGTACGGCATCACCGAGCCGACCCGGGTGCGGTACGCGAACCGCCACCCGCTGTGGGAGCGCACGATCGCGACCGACGGCGGCGCGCCGCTGTGTGAGGCCGGCGGCGCCGTCGGCCGGTGCGACACGTTCCGGGTCGAGGACCAGCCCCAGGTGGTGCAGATCCCGGTGGCCGAGCGCGTCCCGCGGCCGATCGTGTACCACGCCGGGCCCGACTTCCCCGCCGACCTGCTGCCGGTGATGACCGAGGTCGAGGCGGAGTGGAACGGGCCGCTGGTCGCCGCGGTCCACGGCGAGCAGTACTGGGCGTGCATCGACGGAGGGGGCAAGCCCAAGGAGTGTGAGGACGCCCTCGACCGCGACCTGGTGATGTTCCAGTTCTGCCCGAACAACCCGTCGCTCGCGACCGACCCGCCGGCGTGCTCGACCGACCACACCGGGCCCGAGGGGCGCCCCGACGGCGTGCCCGACCCGATCCGGGTCGGCGACCTGCGGTACCACCTCGCGCAGATCGTGCCGAACCCGCAGATCTCGTCGCCGTTCGGGTACGGGCCGTCGGCCGCCGATCCGGTGGGCGGCAAGGTCGCGCTGGCCGACGGGGAGCTCGCGCTCGGCGCGGGCGAGATCGTGTCCGGCAACGCGTTCGTGTACGAGTACGTGCTCGACCGGGTGGCGCACCAGGTGGCGGACCTGGTGCAGCTGCTGAACGGCGAGATCTCGACCGAGGCGTTCGTCGACGGTGAGGACGTGTCGGCGTGGGTGACCGCGGTGCGCGGCGGCGACGTGGGCGCGCTCGCGGGGTCGACCGCCGGGGTCGACTCGGCGTGGACCGAGCGCCAGGTGCGCGACCGGCTGTCGCTGGTGTCGAACGGGTTCGCCCCGCTGGTGCCGACCGTGCGCCCGGACCCGACCGACGTGGACGGGTTCCTCGACGCGGTGGGTGACGCGGTCGACCGGTCCGGCGCGTTCGGGGCCGGGGCGGCCGAGACCGCCGCCGGGTTCGCCGCGCTCACCGCGTCGCCGTTCGACGACCTCGCGTGGACCCCCGAGACCACCCTCGGGCTCGGGTTCGACCCGGCGACCGCCGCGTCCGACCCGTCCCTCGCCGGCGCCTCGCCGTTCGACCTGATCGATCCCCTCGAGGCCGCCGCGCGGGAGCAGTGGCGGGTGCTGGCCGGCCAGAACGCGGTCGACCTCGACCCGTACGGGGAAGCCGCCGCCGGGTTCGTCGACAGCTCGCTCGTGGGGCTCGCGCGCGACTACGCCTCCCGTGGCCTGTCGTACGACGAGATCGTCGCCGACGTGCGCACCAACACGTTCCGCGAGGTGATGCTGCACGAGGTCGGGCACACGCTCGGGCTGCGGCACAACTTCGCCGGGAGCTACGACGCGTTCAACTTCCGGCCCGAGTACTGGGAGCTGCGCGACGACGGGGAGATGGGCCCGCGCCACGTGGACCCGCCGACCCCGGCCGAGGTGAACGGCCAGATCGACGCGTTCGCCTACAGCACGGTGATGGACTACCCGGCCGCGCGGAACTCCGGCTGGGCCGGGCTCGGCCACTACGACCACGCCGCGATCAAGTTCGGGTACTCCGGCCTGGTCGAGGTGTTGACCGGGGTGCCCGAGGCCGACGCGGTCTCGGGGCTGCCGAACGCGACCGGCATCGCGTTCATGAGCGCGTACGCGTCGAGCAACGTGTTGCCGTCGGTCCTGCTGAACTACAGCAACGGCGCGTTCCTCGACCTGCACTACACCGACTTCCCCGCGATCGCGGGCGACTTCGAGGCCCGGCTCGACGTGCCGTACGGCCGCCTGGTGGGCTCGATCGGTGAGGGCGGCGCGTTCGCCGACGGCCTGGTGGTCGAGACCGGCGGCGGCGGCGCGCCAGTGGGGGCGCCGGCGGTGCCGTACCGGTTCTGCTCCGACGAGTTCGCGATCGGGATGACCTGCGCCCGGTTCGACCAAGGAGCCGACCCGTACGAGATCCAGAGCTTCCTGATGGAGCGGTACTGGAACGACTACGTGCTCACCAACTTCGCCCGGCAGCGGTACGGCTACGGCAACGCCGCTGCCTACGTGTCGCGCCTGGAAGACCGGGTGTTCGAGCCGCTGCGGGTGTGGCAGCGGTACTACGCGCTGTTCCACGGGATCTTCGACGTGGCGAACGACCCGTACGCGCAGGAGTTCTTCGCGTCCGACCGCGGGTGGGGCGGGTGGACCGCCGGCACCGACAGCACGTTCCGGTTCCTGACCCAGGTGATCACCCGCCCCGAGGCCGGTGAGCACGCCACCGTCACCCGCGCGGACGGGGTCGAGGTGCTCGCGCCCACGTTCGGCGGCCTCGACCAGGTCCCGCTGGTCGAAGGTGCGTACTTCGAGTCGGAGTGGGACAGCTCGAGCGGGTACTTCTGGTTCGAGCGGCAGACCCGCATCGGCACCTACTGGGACCGGATGCTCGCGCTGTACAGCCTGTCGAACACCGTCCCGTACGACTTCCTGGGGTACGACACCGCCGCCGATCCCCGCCAGTACGCGATCGGGTTCCAGGACATCTACCGCGACCCGGTGGCGGTGTTCCTCGGCCGGCTGATGGCCGACGACGTGGGGGCGCTCGCCCCGGTGCGCCAGGCCGACGGCTCGCTGGTGTACCCCGACCCGATGCGGCCCGAGGTCGCGCTGCCGGCCGGAGAGCGCGTCGCGCCGGCCACGTTCTGGCTGGTGCGGTTCGACGCCGACGCGTTCGGGCTGTCGCTGCTCGACCACGGGTACGACCGGTCGTTCCTGAACCACGCGCGGATCTACGTCGAGGGCACCGGTGACGCGCCGGACCCCGGCCCGGACCAGGCGGTGGTGCAGTTCACCGACCCGTACTCCGGGCGCACGTTCACCGCGTGGTCGTTCCCGCAGATCGACGCGGCGGGCGCGGTCCGAGTCGACGCCGCCGGCGAGGGGGTCGAGCTGTCGTCGAGCGCGCGGATGTTGCGCAAGGCGAACCTGCTGGCCGATCGGTGTGGTGACCCGGGGCTGCCGGCGGACCAGACCGCGGCGGCGTGCGCCGAGCTCGAGCGGTACACGGCGGACCTCGACCTGCACCTCGAGATGTTCGCCGCGTTCGACCAGTAGAGCCAGTAGTGCCCGCTCCCGATCTTTCACCACTCGGTGGTGACGGGAATCCGAACCTGCGGTGTCCAGTGGTGCCGTAGGAGGAAACATGCGCCTGTGGGCTTTGGCGGTGATCGGGTCGTCGGGATGTGTGGTGTACCGCTCGGCGGACTCGACCTGGTCCTCCACCTCGAGCAGCAGCTCCACCTGGACCGACCCGGCCCCGTCGGCCGGTCCCCACGGGGAGGTCGAGGTGTCGTGGCAGGTGGGCGCGGGCGGCTGCGAGGCGGCCGGCGTCGACACGGTGGAGGTCGACCTCGACGGCCGGGTGGACGCGTTCCCGTGCGCCGACGGCGGCGCCGTGGTCGAAGCCGAGACCGGCAAGTACGACCTGGTGCTGCGCGGCATCGACGTCGACGGGGTCGCCCGGTACGGCGGGTGGGGAGGCAAGGTGCGGGTGAACCGCGGCGAGGTCACCGAGGTGCCCACGATCGTGCTCGCCGCGCTGCCCGCGACGGTCACCGCGACCTGGTACTTCGACAACGGCCACCTGTGCGCGGCCAACGGGGTCACCGAGGTCGAGGCGAACCTGTTCGACGAGGACGACACGCTGCACGCCACCGCCTCGAGCCCGTGTGACGACGGCACGTTGACCCTCGACGACGTGCAGACCGGCCCGTACGTGCTGTTGCTGCTCGGCCGCGACGCCTCGGGCGACGTGACCTACTCCGCGCAGCAGCAGCTGTCGGTGCTGGGCGGCGACGCGATCGGGCTCGACATCATGTTGCTCGCGGAGTGACTTCGGCAGGGCGGGCCCCTCACCCCCGCCCTCTCACCAGTGGGGAGAGGGGGCCAGGCAGAGGGAGAGGAGAGGGGCCGGACAGTCACTCGGCCGCCGCCCCCAGGTACGACTTGAGCAACGTGCGGTAGGCGTCGGTGCCCACGAAGTCCAACAGCGCGCGGTTCAGCGCCTCGCGGGCCGGCGAGTCCGGGGCGAGGCCGAACCCGTAGCCGTGGTTGTCGAACGTGCCCGGCAGCACCAGCAGCGCGTCGGGCCAGGTCCGCGACACGTGGTACTGCAGGATCGGCGCCTCGTACACCACCGCGTCGACCTCGCCCCGCGCCAGCGCCCGCAGCGACGCCTCGGCGTCCGGGTACATCCGGCAGGTCATCGACCGGCGCTCGCAGTACTTCCACCCGGCGCTGCGCTCCACCGTGCCCACCGTGACCCGCGGCAGGTCCCCTGGGCCCGACACCGCAGACTCGAGCCCGCTGATCGTGAGCTGCGACGACAGCTGCGCCGTCAGCGTCGACACCACCACCACCCCGAACCCGGCCCAGGTGATCCCGAGCAGCCGGCCGAGCCGGGTCTGGTGGGCGGGGTCGTTGTACCCGATCACCGTCTCCACCGCCCAGAACAGCCCGGACACCCAGCCGTCGCCGCCGGCGAACGCGCCCTCCGGGTTCCGGCGCTCGACCAGCCACATCAGCGAGCCCGCGCCCACCAGCAGCACCGCGACCCCGCCGAACAGGCCGAGGAACGTGGGGGTGAGCACCCGCCCGAGCGCGTCGACCACCGACGGCGCCTGCGGGCGGGTCGCGATCGCGAGCCCGGTCGACAGGAACGCGTGGGTCATGTCGAACGTCTCCTCGGCCGACCGGGTGATGTTCATCGACACCACCACGTCGATGTCGCCCGGGGCGTTCGTCACCAGCTCCCGGATCGGGTACTCGCGGATCTCGTACGCCACGCCGGCGTCGTTCGCGATCTGCTTCCACAGGTCGATGCTGATCCCGCTCCACCCGCCGTCCGGTTCGTGGACCACGAACGGCGCGATCGGGTGGGTGCCCACGAGCAGCCGCTCCCCGGTCGCCGCCGGGGCGGCCGCGGGCTCGGCCTCCGGCGCGGGCGGGGCCACCACCGGGCCCGCGAGCGCCGCCGTCATCCACCAGCTCATCGTTCCCCCTCACCGCCCTCCGAATGGGCGGACGACCGAGGCTATCGCGGCCCACGGCGGGGGAACGTACCGAGAATCTACCGGCTACCCGAGCTGGCGCAGCTTCGCCCGCAGCCGCTCCGCCACGCCCACCGGGGCCGGGGCCGCCGGCCGGGCGACCGCGCGCACCACGCCGATGTAGCTGCCGCCGAACCGCGCGCACCAGTCGCACCCCGCGAGGTGGGCGTCGACCGACGCGCGGTCCTCGGGGGTCAGCGCCCCGTCGACCAGGTCGGGCAGGCGCTCCAGCACCTCGCCGCACCACAGCCCCGCCACCAGCCGCTGCCCCGGGCGCTCATCGGTCATCGGCCGTCCCTCCGCGCAGGGC
>JBEBJC010000453.1:0-6604 GCA_040080105.1 Myxococcota bacterium | reverse complement strand
CCGCGGGGGCGAAGTGCGCGGCTCGTGGGACGACCCGAGCGACCACGCGCTCGGCGACGAAGGGGCCCTGCTCGCCGCGGCGGGGTTCGTCGTCGCTTCGGCGCCGGATCGGGTGGCAGCGGCGCGGGCGCTGGTGGAGCGCGGGGTGACCGCGATCGTGCTCGACGACGGGCTCCAACATCGGCGGCTGCACCGTGACCTCGACCTGGCGGTGGTGGACGCGCGGTTCCCGGGCGCCCGCGGCCTGTTGCCCGCGGGGGAGCGACGGGAGCCGGAGGTGATCCCGCGTCGCGCGCACGCCGCGGTCGTCCACCACGCGGGGCAGGGATGGAGCTCCCCCGGCTACCCGGTGACGCGGCGGGCCGGCCCGTGGGTCCGCGGCGACGGTCGAACCGATCCGCTGGTCGGTCCGGTGGCAGCGTTTGCTGGGATCGGCCGGCCGGCCGACTTCCTCGCCAGCTTGGACCTGCCGGTGGCGCGGTTCCTCGCGCTGCCCGATCACCAGCCGTTCGACGAGGCGACCGTGGATCGGGTGTCGCGGTGGAGCGAAGGGTTGCCGCTGGTGTGCACCGCCAAGGATGCGGTGAGGCTGCCGGATCCGCTCCGGCGGCGGGCTGCGTGGAGAGATGTCGTTCTGGTGCTCCCGGACGAGATCCTCGCGCACCTTAAGAGATTTGACAGGTGATGCGGCGCCGCTCCCGGTCTACAGTGGCGGCCATGCGAAACCGTGACCACAAGATCGAACCGTTCGCCTCCCTCCTCGGGGTGGCCTCCGACCTGTACGTGGCCGACCGCGCCGGGGTGACCGCGCAAGAGGTCCGCGCGTTCCGCGAGCGAACCCAGGGAGCGGCCCCAGGGCCGACCTCGGCCGCAGCGGTGCCCGCAACTCCCGACGTCGTGCCACCCGAGCCCGTCGCCCCGCCGGCTCCGGTGCCCGAGGCGGAGAACGGCGCCAGCGGCGAGGAGCGGGCCCCGCGGCGTGAGGTCGTGCGGGACAACGCACCGAAGGCCAAGGCGGCGCCCCCAAAGGCAAAGGCCAAACGGGCAAAGGCGGAGCCGGTCAAGTTGATCGCCGCCCCCGTCGAGGTGCCGGTGGTCGACGACCTGCCGCCCGAGCCGGAAGGGAAGCCCGAGCCCACCGTCACCGCAGCTCCCGCCGCCGCAGCGAAGAAGCCCGCCGCCGCGAAGGAGCCCTCCCCAGCCACGAAGAAGCCTGCCGCTGTGAAGGCCGCCGAGGCCGCGAACAAGCCGGTCGCCGACGCCAAGAAGCCGGTCGCCGCCGCGAAGAAGCCCGCCGCCCCGAAGAAGCCTGCCGCCGCCGCAGCTCCGGCCGCAGCTCCGGCCGCGGTGGCGGCGCCGGCCCCGCCGCCGCTGCCCAAGCCCGCTCCCGCCTCGGCGGGGCCGGACGCGTCTCCAGCAAAGCCGGCGCCGAAGGCGTCGAAGCCGCGAGGGGCACGGGCGTGGTGGGTGACGTTCGACGGCGGGCAGGAGCGGGTGGTGCTCGCGTCCGACGCCGCGTCCGCATGTGCGTTGGCCCAGCGGACCGGGCCGATCGCGTCGGTTCGGCGGATGGCCGAACCCGTGCTCGGCGAGGCCGGCTGAAGCTCGGATGACGGCCTGGATCCGCGTGTTGGGTCTCGTGGGGTGTACCCCGGGGGACACGCCGCGGTTCCGGGGGGGAGGTCCCGAGCTCGCGGTCCCCGACGTAGGGGGCCTGCCGTTGGCGCGAGTGTTGACCGCCGAGCTCGACCGGCCGGCCGCGTTGGTGGTGGCGATCGACGACGCGCGCGGCCCTCGTACGCTCACGTTCCCGGTGAGCGAGCGCCACTCGGTCCCGCTGGTCGGGTTCCTCCCCGGAGACCTGGTGGATCTGACCCTCACCGCGGTGGTCGAAGGCGCCGGGAGGTCCGACCCCGTGTCGCTGTCGTTCCGAGCGGGCGAGCTACCCGATCCGTTCCCCGTGTTCGACGTGCTCACCCACGACGCTGCGCGGGCCGCGCCCGGTCTCCTGCTGTTCCCGGTGGACCAGGGGGGCGACGGCGGGGGAGCCGCCACTTCGCGCCTGGTCGCCCTCGACGAGGGGTCGCGGGTGGTGTGGACCTGGGCGCCACCGATCCAGTTCGGCGACGTTCGGTTGATCGACGGCGCGCTGGTGGGTGTGGCCGAAGGGACCGCGTGGAAGGTCGATCTGGCTGGCCGGGCAGAGGTCGAGTGGGGGGCCTGGCGAGACGATCGGCTCCACCCAGCCCAGTGGCGACGGGTGGACGCCCTGGCCATGAACCACGAGCTGTTCCCGCTGGCCGACGGTGGGTTCCTGACCCTGTCGCCGCAGACGCGGACCGTACCCGACTACCCGTGCTCGTACGACGCCCCCACCGCGCCGTGTGGCGACGCGGCGATCGAGGACCCGCACCTGATCGAGTTCGACGCGGGGGGCGACCTCGTGCGGGACTGGTCGATCGCGAGCGCGCTTTCACCGACCCGGATCGGGTTCGACTCGCTCACCACCCAGGCCGACGGCGACGCCGACTGGGGCCACGCGAACGCCGTCGTCGACCTGTCCGGGGGCGGCGTGCTGGTGTCCGTTCGCCACCAGGACGCGCTGGTCGCGTTCGACCCGGACGGGTCGATCCGGTGGATCCTCGGCGACCCGGCAGGGTGGCCCCCGTCGTTCGACGGCCTGCTGCTCGAGCCGCTCGGGGCGCGCTGGCCGTACCACATGCACGGCCCTTCGTTCGACCCGGACGGGACGTTGTGGGTGTTCGACAACGGCAACTACGGCCACACTCCCTACGGCCCGGCGACCGGCGCCCCCGAGCGCTCGCGGGTGGTCGGGTACACGGTCGACGCGCAGGCGGGAACGGTCACCGAGTCCGCCGTTCGCTCGCTGACCACCACCGGTGAGCTGTTCTCCAGCGCTCTCGGCAACGCCGCGGCGCTGGGCGAGACCGGCGACGTCCTTGGGGTTTACGGTAGGTTGGAGGCCGAAGGATCGACGGAGAACACCGCGCTCGGGTGGGGCGCCGAGGCGGCTCGGTTGGTGGAGTGGGACGCCGACGGGGAGGTGGTCCGCGACGTCCGGGTCCGCAGCGACTGGGTCGACGGCCCCTCCGGGTGGCGGGTGTACCGGGCGAGCCACGCGCCCTCGCTGTACGCGCCCGGGATCGAGGCGTGGGACGACGCCCCGCAATAGGGGGCGGGGATGGAGTCAGCGGACCTGGTGGTGGTGGGCGGCGGCGTGGTGGGCCTCGCCGCGGCGCGCGCGTTCGCTCGGAGGTCTCCCGGCGCGGCCGTGGTGGTCCTCGAGAAGGAACCTGCGCTCGCAGCACACGCGTCGGGGCGGAACAGCGGGGTCCTGCACGCCGGGTTCTACTACCCGTCCGACAGCCTGAAGGCGCGGTTCGTGGTCGAAGGCCACCGGGCGTGGTCGGCGTTCTGCGCCGAGCACGACCTGCCGATCCGTCGCTGCGGCAAGCTGGTGGTGGCCCGCCGCGACGCCCAGCTCGAAGGGCTGCGCGAGCTGTACCGCCGCGGGCAGCAGAACGGGGTGCGGCTCGAGTGGCTGTCGGCTGAGGAGGCGCGCCGGATCGAGCCCCGCGCGCGCACGGTGGAGTTCGCGCTGTGGTCACCCGACACCGCGGTGGTGGCGCCGGCCCGGCTGGTCGAGTCACTCGCGGCCGACGCGAGCCGGCACGGCGTCGATCTGCGGCTCGGGACCCGGTTCACCGGGCGCACCTCCCGGATCGTCACCACCGACCGCGGACCGATCCGGGCGGCGAAGCTGCTGAACTGCGCCGGGGCCTACGCCGATCGGGTCGCGGCGGCGTGGGGCGTCGGCGAGCGGTGGGCGCTGGTGCCGTTCTCGGGCTCGTACCTCGTCGGCGACCCGTCCGCGCCGCCGCTCGGGTGCTGTGTCTACCCGGTGCCCGACCCCGACGTGCCGTTCCTCGGGGTCCACCTGACGGCCACCGTCGACGGCGGGGTGAAGATCGGCCCGACCGCCGCTCCGGCGCGCTGGCGCGAGGACTACGGCGGCCTCGGGGGCGCCCGGCTCGGCGAGCTCCGGGAGCAGGTCGCGACCCAGGTCACGTTGTTCGCGCGGGAGCCGGTGTTCCGGACCCACGCGCTGCGCGAGCTGGCGAAGCGGTCGCGCCGGATGTTGGTGCGCGAGGCGTCCCAGCTCGTCGACGGCCTGTCCACCCGGGCGTTCCGCCGGTGGGGCCCCCCGGGGATCCGCGCTCAGCTGGTGGACCGGACCTCCGGCCGGTTCGCGGCCGACTTCGTGGTGGAGGAGGGGGAGGCGTCGGTCCACGTGCTCAACGCCGTGTCGCCCGCGTTCACCTGCGCGCTGCCGTTCGCCGAGCACCTGGTCGACCGGCTCGCGGCGGTCGGATGAGCGTCGGGGAGCGGCTCGAGGAGCTGTACGCCGCGCTCGACGCCCCGTCGCGGCTCGCGGCCGATCCGGTGGCGTACCCGCGACGGTACGCCGAGCGGCTGGATCGCGAGATCGCCGGGGTGCTCGCGTCGGGGCTGGCCTACGGCCGAGTGGCGGCGTTCAAGCCGGTGTTGGACCAACTGTTCGGGCTCGCCGACGCGGCCGGGGGCCCGGGCGCGTGGGTGCTCGGGTTCGACCCCGAGCGAGACGGGCCCGCGCTCCGACCGGTGTACTACCGATGGAACCGCGGCGAGGACTTCATCCTGTTGCTGGCCGCGCTCCAGCGCGTGGTCGCAGAGCACGGCTCGCTCGAGCCCCTGGTGATCGGCGGGTCGATGGTCGACGGGCTCGAGCGGTTGGTGGTCGCGCTCCGGGCCGCCGCCGTCGCCGAGTCCTCCCGCTGCGGCCAGCAGGCCGAGACCTTCGGCCAGCTCCCGCGCGGCCTGCGCACGCTGCTGCCCGTGCCGAGTGACGGCTCGGCGTGCAAGCGGTGGTTCTTGTTCTTGCGCTGGATGATCCGACCCGCCCGCGAGGGGATCGACCTCGGGGTGTGGGCCGGCCGATCGCCGGCCGACCTGGTGGTCCCGCTCGACACCCACGTGCTTCGCCTCGCCGGGTTCCTCGGCCTGACCCGCCGGACCGACGACAGCCTGCGCACCGCGCTCGAGATCACCGCCGCGCTCCGCTCGCTCGATCCGGACGATCCGATCCGGTTCGACTTCGCGTTGGCGCACCTCGGGATCTCGGGCGCCTGTAAGGGCGCGCGCGATCCTTCGGTGTGCCCGACCTGCGCCCTCACCGATGTCTGCGTCGCCCCGTGAACAACCGACCCTCGACCGTCCACCTCGACGTTACGATCCCAGTGCGGAGGTTTCGGATGACGCTCCTGCTCTCCCTGGTCGGCACGCCGACCGCTCACGCGGCGACGGAGCTGTATGCCTGGGACTGGACCCGGACCCACCGGTTCGCGATCGAGACCCAGGTGCAGCTGCCCCTGTACATGTGGCTCGGGACGGCCTTCAACCACCAGGCCCGCATCACCGCGTTCGACCTGCGCCTGGTCACCACCTGCGCCGATGCGGACATCGAGGGGAGGCACCAGGTCGAGGTCACCTGCACGATCGACGACGTGGCGTTGTCGGCCGCGGTGTACCCGGCCGACGCTGGGCGCCTGCAGCGGGTCCTCGACGAGATCGACACCCAGCTCACCGGGGCCGGGGTGCAGCTCGTGATGCAGGACGACGGCCGCCTCGCGAACATCGACCTCGAGGGCCTGGATCGGCGGAACCCGCGCGCCGGCCGCATCAACGAGAACCTGCGGCTGATCGTGACCCGAGGGTTCGCTGGCCTCGACCTGGCGCTGCCTTCGGGCGACGAGGCCGCCTGGACCCACTACCAGTCGTGGCTGATGCGGGCTCCGTCGGTGACCGGCACCAGCACGGGCGCCGAGGTGATCCACCGCGAGGTCGACCGGGTCGGTGGGTTCGCGACGATCGTGTCCGGCGGCCAAGGCGTCCTGCTGCCGGGCGAGGGCGTGAACAAGTACGACACCCGGATGACGAGCGAGACCGTGTTCGACCTGCGCGCCGGCCGGATCTCGGATCGCACCTGGACGGTGATCGGCGGTCCGACGCCGTCGTCGTTCGTGGCGCAGGGCACCGAGGGGCTCGCGTACGTCCAGTCGGGCCGCATCGTCGCGCTCACGACCGACGAGCCGTGGAGTGTGGGACCGAGCCGCGAGCAGCGCCTCGGCCCGAGCCAGTCCGCGATCATCCCGTGGTCGATCGGGATGGAGCTCCGCTGAACCCGGTTCTCCCGATCCTGAAGTGGGTCGTGTGCCCCGCCTGCAGGCAGCAGCACCCCGACGCCGAGCTGTCGTTCGAGCCGTTCGGTGGGGAACCCGGGCTGCGGTGCTCCGGCTGCGCCCGGTGGTACCCGGTGGTCGACGGCGTGCCGTACCTGGTCGAGGAGTACAGCCGCTCGGCGGCTCAGTGAGGGTGGTCCACCTCGACGCCGCCCACGAGTGGCGCGGCGGGCAGACGCAGCTCCTCCACCTCGTCACCCGCGGCCCCCGGCCCGCGGCGGTGGTGATCGCCGAAGGGGCGCCGCTCGGGCCGGCGCTGGACGCCGCCGGGGTGGAGGTGGTGCGGGTGCCGCTCCGGGGGCGGT
>JBEBJC010000452.1:0-6604 GCA_040080105.1 Myxococcota bacterium | reverse complement strand
CGCGAACACGAAGGTGACGCCGTGGTCGCGGTTCAGGTGGCTCATCAGCTCGATCAGCTCGTGTGCGGTCTTGCTGTCGAGGTTCGCGGTGGGCTCGTCGGCCAACACCAGCGCCGGCTGACCGGCGATCGCCCGCGCCACCGCCACCCGCTGCTGCTGCCCGCCGGACAGCTCGGTGGGCCGGCGGTTCTCGAGCCCCTGCAACCCGACCTGACCGAGCGTGCTCATCACCCGCTCGCGCCGCTCCGCCGGCGGCACGCCGCGCAACATCAACACGAACTCGGCGTTCTCGTACGCGGACAACACCGGGATGAGGTTGTACGCCTGGAAGATGAACCCGAGCTTCCGCAGCCGGACCTCGGACAGCTGGGCCCGGGTCATCTTGGTGAGCTCCTCGCCGTCCACCGTGACCGTGCCGCCCGTCGGCTCGTCGAGCGCGCCGATCAGGTTGAGCAGCGTGGTCTTGCCCGAGCCGGACGGGCCCATCAGCGCGGTGAACTCGCCCTTCTCGACGTCGAGGTCGACGCCGCGCAGCGCGGGCACGGTGACCGCGCCCTGCGGGTAGTCGCGGCGCAGGCCGCGGACGGTGACGATCGCCATGGATGCCTCTAGGTGTGGTGCATGGCGTCGACCGGCTGGAGCCGGGCGACGAACCACGCGGGATACAGCGAAGCGAGCACGGTGAACACCACGGCCCCCACGGTGTACACGCCGGAGCGGAGCGGGTTGTACGCCCCCTTCAGCACGGCCGACACCGCGACGCCACCGCTCTCCACCGTCTCGCCCATCACTTCGGTGTAGTCGATGCCGTGTGTCACCAGCGGCCACGACAGGGCGAACCCCACCGCGAGCCCGAGCGCCGAGCCGATGACCCCGATCATCAGCCCCTCGGCGACGATCATCACCGCGAGCCGCCGCGGCTCCAGCCCGAGCGCGAGCATCACGCCGAACTCGCGCACCCGCTCGAGCACGCTCATCAGCAGGGTGTTCAGCACCCCCATCGCTACGATCAGCCCGAGGATGCCCATCATCACGTCGTTCGACACCCGGTCGATCTGGATCAACGACCACATGTCGGGCAGGGCCTCCCGCCAGGTGAGGACCTCGAGCTCGGGTCGATCGGCGAACGCGCGCCCGAGCGCCGCGGCGGCGTGCTCGATGTCGTTCGGGTCGGCCAGGTGCACGGTGACCAGGTTCGCGGTGTCCGGCTGCCCGAACGCGGCCTGGGCCGCCGCGAGGGTGACGAACGCGCCGAACCCGTCGAGCTCGGCGGCGCCCGAGTGGAACACCCCCGACACCCGGAACAGGTGGCTGCCCACCTCGGTCGCGCCGCCGTGCTGGCCCATGTAAACGACCTTGTCACCGAGCGACACGCCGAGCGTGCGGGCGAGCTGGTCGCCGATCACGATCGAGCGCAGGTCGGTCGCGAGCCATTCACCCTCGACCACCTTCCCCTCGATGTCCTGCACCTGTGCCTCGGTGGGCCCATCGACCCCGAGCAGCCCCACCCCGACCGAGGCCGTGGGTGAAACCAGCAGGCCCGCGAGTGACATCCGCGGGGCGACGGTCGCGCCGGGCACCTCGGCCCGCACCCGCTCCACCGCCGCCGCCACGCCGGACACCACCAGATCCGAGTCGTGCTTCTTCTGGTACCCGCGATCCTGGATCACCACGTGCCCGGCGAGCTGCGACACGCCGACCCGGATCATCTCCCGGTACTGGCCCGTTCCCATCGCGATGGTGACGTGCATCATCGCGAGCCCGAACACGATCGCCGCCACGGTGATCGCGGTACGACGTACGTTGCGAGCGAGGTTCCGCAGCGCGAGTTTCAGGTACATCAGTCCGCCCTCATCGCCTGGACCGGCTCGAGCCGGGCGGCGCGGATCGCCGGCCACAGAGACGCGAGCACCGACACCACGAACACCGAAACCACGATCTCCACCACGGTCCCGGGCTTCACGATCCCGTAGATCACCGGGTCGATCACCGCGCCCGCCACCGACACGCCGTTCTCCAGGCTCGCGGACAGGTCGACGCCGTGCAGCACCAGGTACGCGTCGAGCGCGCCACCGAGCGCGAGCCCGATCACGGTCGACAGCCCTGCGAGCAGCACGCTCTCGGCCACGACCATCGCGATCATCCGCCCGGGACGGAGCCCGATCGCCACCAGCACCCCGAGCTCGCGCGTGCGCTCGAACACCGACATCATCATCGTGTTGAGCAGGCCGAACGCCGCGGCGGCGAACACCACCCCGATCAAGATGACCGACGCGAACTCGCTCATCCCCATGAGCTGCGCGGTCTGCGGCGAGGCCTCGGTCCAGGTCTGCACCGCCACCTTCGGGCCGCCGATCGACGTGCGGAGCCGCTCCGCGTACGGATCGAGGCCTTCCGGGTCGTCGGTGACCACCGTGAGGCCGTGCAGCCGGTCCGGCAGGGCGAGCAGCGCCTGCGCGTCGGCGAGGTGCACGAACATCCCGGTTCGGTCGTGTTGCGCGTCGCCGGTGACGTGCAGGCCCACCACGGTGTACAGCGCGTTGCCGAGAGAGCCGTCGGCAGACTGGGTCACCGCGACCACGGTGTCGCCCACGCCGACTCCGAGGTCCTCGGCGAGGGTCTTCCCCAGCGTGCACTCCGCGGCGGGGCTCGGGCCGAGGAACCGCCCGGCCCGGATCCGCGCCGCCACCGACGCCTCACGCGCCGGGTCCATCCCGACCACCACCGCCCCGTTCGACTTCTTCTCGGTGCCCACCAGGGCGAACCCGACCACCCGCGGCACCACCGACCGGGTGCCCGGCGCGGCCTCGACCGCCGCCACCAGCGCGGCGTCGATCGTGTCGTGCACCGAGCGCCGCCCCGGGTAGTCGGGGTGGTGGACCTGCACGTGGCCGAGCCGATCGAGCACCAACACCCGGTACAGGTTGGCGTACATCCCGTCGGACCACGCGATCACCGCCATACACATCGCCACGCCGACCGCCATCGCGACCGACGTGATCAACGTCCGACGCCGGTGGCGCCACAGGTTCCGCCACGCGATCCGCACGATCACGGCTTGAGCGCCTGCAGCGAGAACAGGGCGTCGTCGACCGGGGAGTCGATCTCGAGCGACTCGAACGTCATCTTGGTGAACTCGCCCGGCTTGTCGCGCGGGAGGAGCAACATCGTGGTGGCGGTCTTCTTCCCGCCCACGACCTTGATGTCCGAGTACTCCATCGTGCGGACGAGCACCGCCTTCTCGTCGAAGAAGTCGACCTTCACCGGCACTCGCTCCGGGTTGATCACCGCCACGACCTTCCCCCACACCACCGGCGCGTCCGGGTGGGGCGTACAGGCGATGGTGTAGTTGCCGCCCGACCCCGCGTCGGCCGGCTTGCCCTGGAACGCGCAGTCGAAGTCGTCGGACAGCCGCGAGTCCTTCACCAGATCGTCGTTCGAGAAGTGGCTGCCCATCCACGAGCCGGACATCATCCCGGCCGGGACCTTCATCGTGCGGTCGACCTTCGGCAGGTAGTTCCAAAGGTTCTCGCCGACCTTCAGCGTGGCGACGCCGGCGTCCTTCGCCGGCTCCAGGATCTTCACCAGGGTCTGCTCCGTGCCCTTGCTCCAAGCCTGCATCTTCATCGTGCGCTCGTAGTTCGCGGTCTTCACCTGCATCGAGATCACCGCGATCGAGCTCTGTCCGCGCTGCGCGTCGTCGGTCGCGACGAGCAGCTCTTCGAGCGTCGGTTCGGCGGCCAGTGCGCCGACGACGAGCCAGCTGACGATCATCTCCCCTCCCATTCCGCGCGCGACGGCTCTACCCCGACCACTTACCGTCGCACTCCCGATCGCGCTCTGATACAACTGCGTGCCGGAGGAAGGAAGCATGCGGGCCCTAGTGGGCATCGATCTGCGAGCGACGGGTCACGAGTGGCTGGTCGAGCGCGCCGGGCTGTACGCCGCGCGACTCGGGGGGCCGCTCGACCTGGTGTATTTCCACGGCGGGCCGATCGACGCAGCGGAGGCCGACCAACAGCGCGAGCGCCTCGCCGACCTGATGCTCGCCCTGCCCGACGCGACCCGCGGAGCGCCCCGGATCGAGACCACGACCGCCCCCGAGGGGTTCGTGGCGCTGTCGGCCGAGTACCAGGTGCTGGTGGTGGGCTCGCGCGAGCCGCCGGCGCTCGAGCGTCTGCTGCACGGACCGATGGCGAGCCGCGTGCTGCGCCAGGCGAAGTGCCCGGTGCTGGTCCCGCGGGGCGAGCGACCGGCTGGCGCGGCCCCGCGGCTGCTGGTCGGGGTGGACGTGGAGGGCCCCGCGCCGACCGACGTGCTCGACTGGGCCGACCGGTGGGCCGGCTGGCTCGGCGGCACCGTACACGTCGCGTACGCCGCGGCGGCGCACCGGGGCGACTGGGTGTCGGTGCGCGAGTCGTATCGGGTGAAGCTCGAGTCGATGCTCGAGCAGCACGTGCGCGAGCCTCACCGCGGCGCGGCCACGGTGCGGCGGGGCGAGCCCGAGGAGATGTTGATCGCGATGTCGCACGACTACGACCTGGTCCTGGTCGGGAACCGCGACCGCGAGGGCCTGGCGCGGATCATGCTCGGCGCGGTCGCGAACGGCATCGTCCGCCGCGCCGCGTGTGACGTGGTGAGCCTGCCGACCGCGAGCGGCTGAGCCCCGCTCAGTCGTCGCGGCGCGCGTGCCCCGGGATCTGCACCTGGTGCTCGTCGAAGTTCCCTTCGGCGGCGCCGCGGTGACAGGCCGCGCAGTTCGACAGCGACTTCACCTCCGGGTTGTCGACCACCCACGACAGCGGGAACTCCTGGTGTTCGTGCCGGAGGCCGCCGATGTCGAGGATCCGGGTCGGCGTCCGTCCCGCGCTGGCCCGAGCGAGGGACGCCGACAGCCGGTACGGCGCCACGTCGGCCGCGTTCGCGTCGGCGTACGCCTGCAGCTTGGCCACGGTGGCCGGGTCGAGCGTGGCCACGTCGCCGAAGTGGTCGTCGAGCCCGGCGAGCAGCGCCGTCCACGAGCGCTTCGGCAGCAGGCCCGGAGAGTACGCGAGGTGGCACGACCCACACTCGGACAGCCAGGTCGGGTCGGTCACCACCGGCACCCCCGGTGACAGCGCCACCCCGCCTGCGGGGGTCGGTCCGCGCCGCTCCTGCTCCTCGTCCTCCTCCTCTTCCTCCCGCTCCCGCCCGGCGAACGGCGCCCCCTCCGCGGGCTCCCACGCCTCACCCCGGGTCGCGCACCCCACCCACTGGATCCAGATCATCGCGAACCTCCGCTCAGGTACGTCAGGAAATCGGCCTTCTCGGCGGGGGTGCACTCGCGCCCCATCGTCCACCGGCAGTTCCGGCCGAACCACTTCTCGATCTTCGCGGGGTCGGTGAGCCGATCCGCCGCGGTCATCGGGTCGATCGGCTCCCCGGTCGTCGCGTGTTTGCCCGGGGCGTCGAGCGACGGCCCGTGGCAGGTGGTGCACGACCGCGGGCCGTCGGCTCCGGGCCACTCCTGGGTCCACGCCGCGCTCCCGCGGGCCGCATCGCCGGGCGACCCGTACTGCGCGAGCAACCCCTGCACTGCGGGCGTCGCCGCGCCGGCCGTCCACACGAACCACATCCACGTCCTCATGGCTCCCTCCCGATCCGCACGGTCCCAGGCTCGGGGACGTCCGCCGCGCGGCCGTCGAACGTCCCTTGTTCTGCGTCGGGGTGGCACGCGGCGCACCGCACCTGTCCCCCGACCTCCTCGCGCTCGAACACGCTCGGGTCGAGCTCCCGGTGAGCCGCGCGCCAGGTGGCGCTGTCGGTCACCCGGTCGCCGGTGAACCCCTCGGCGACCAGCCGCACCCCGAGCTCGGACTGCCCGAGCTCGGCGGCGTTGGCCCGCGCGTACGCCGACAGCGCTGCCTGCGTCTCGGGGTCGAGCCCGAGGAACTCGCCGAAGTGGTCCTCTGCGGCGAGCATCTCGTCCCACGACGCGGCGGGGAGCACGGCCGGGTGGAACGCCAGGTGGCACTCCCCACACGCCTCGACCCACCGCTCGTCCTGCACCAGCGTCGGACCTACGCTGGTCCGCGCGGTGGCGACCGCCCCGATGCCGACCGCGGCGACTCCGACGACCAGCACCGCCGCCGCGCCCGCCCGCGCCCGCACCGGCGGCCCGTCGTGGCGCTTCCGTCCGTCGACCATCGCCCGCACCAGGTTCTCACGCGACTCCCACGACTTGCGGGCGATGCCGGCCAGGTGCACCCCGAGCCACGCCACGAGCGCCCACGCGAGCGCCCCGTGCACCTGGTGCAGCGCGACCGCCCGCCCGACCGACACGGCCCCCGCGACGTAGCGCTTGTTCTGCACCGGGAGCAACGGCGGAGGCAGGAACGGCGCCTTGCACTGCCCGCCGTGCGTGTGGCCGGCGAGCATCCAGCCGCGAAACCCCGGCCACGCCTGCTGGTCGGCGGCGTCGGGATTGTGGACGAGCACGAGCGCGGCGTCGTTGGAACGTGCGCGCAGCGCCGCTGCGGGATCACCGCGACCGGCCCACAGGTCGTCGACACCGACGATGTCGAGTCCGCTCACCGCGTGCGTCTCGTTCCGTAGCATGCGCACC
>JBEBJC010000451.1:0-6612 GCA_040080105.1 Myxococcota bacterium | reverse complement strand
AGGCGGGGCAGGGGGACCACCGCGGGTTCGGGTCGCAACGGGTGCTGGGGCGGTTCGGGGTGGGCACGAAGTGGCGGCGCAGGGCCGCGCGGTGAGTCAGCGGGTCATGCCGGCGAGCTGCTCCAACAGCTGGAACACCTCGACCGACGCGCGCTCGTACGCGCTGGACGACCCGAGCGCGACCTCCGACGACACCCACTCCCCCTGATCGGCGCGGGTCACCACCTCGGCGGCGGCGCGGTGGAACCGGGCGTGCGCCTGCACCAGCGCGCCGAACGCGGGGAGCGCGGCGTACCGCGCGCCGTCGCCGTGGAGCCAGCAGCCGAGGTCACACCGGTCGTCGCGCCCGACCTCCTCGGGGTCGAGGGACTGATCGGGCCCGTGGACGTACGACACGAGTCGGAGCTTCCACCGCGAGTGCGCGCGGATCGCAGCGTCGAAGTCCACCGAGCCTCCTGCTCGACAGTCGGACGCGGGCCCGGCTCCGCGGTCTCTCGCGGGTCACCACACCGGGAGCGGCTGCCCGTGGGACGCCGCGACCAGGCTCGCGAAGAAGTCCTGCAGGTACGACACCACCGTCGCGTCGTCGCGCAGCGCGGCCTTCAGCTCCTCTTGCAGCTCCACCTCGGTCAGGTCGTCGCCGGCTCGCCGCAGCACCAGCGAGCCCTGCAGCAGGTCGATGAACGGCGTCCCGTCGGTCTTGGCCCACACCGCGACCACCAGCTGCGGGTCTGCCTCGGTGCCCTTCTGCAACTCGTGGCGCCACCACAGCTCGTACTCGACCGTGATCACGTCCTCGACCAGCAGATCGACCCGGTAGCTCGCCGCGAGCCCGGGCACGGGGTCGGGGGTGACGGTCCAGTCCGAGACCTCGCGCCGGTCGACCCCGACCTCCGGGTCGAGCGCGGCGTGCCACACCGCCGCGAGCGGGGCGTGGATGTAGCCGCGCGCGTCGGCCCACCACAACTCGTCGTCTCCGCCCGAGGTGACCCACAGCGCCTCGGGCTGCCCGGGCCGGGGCCAGTCCGCCCGGTTCGCCCCGAGGGCGGACAGCTCCGCCGTCTCGAGCACCAACGGTTCGTGGCCGCAGCTCACCATCCACCACATCCGGGGAGTCTACCCCACCGAGCCGCCCGCGGGCGCGGACGGCAGCGCGAGGTGGAACGCGCTGCCCGCCCCGACCCGGCTGTCGACCCACACCCGGCCCCCCATCCGGGAGACGAACTGCTTCACCAGCGCGAGCCCGAGCCCGGTGCCGCCGTACGTCCGGTGGATCTCCGGCGACGCCTGCGCGAACGGCTCGAAGATCCGCCCGAGCTGGTCGGGCGCGATCCCGATCCCGGTGTCGAACACCGAGATCGTGGTGCCGTCCGGGCCGGGCCGGACCACGAGCCGCACCGCGCCGCCCCGGGTGAACTTCGCGGCGTTCGCCAACAGGTTCAGCAGGCACTGCTTGAGCCGGAGCGCGTCGGCGCGGACCCACGCCGGCGCGTCGGCCTCGACGGTGAACGTGTTGTCGGCTGCCCGCAGCAGCGGCTCGGCCGCGACCATCACCTCGCGCGCGAGGGCGGAGGCGTCGACCGCGGTGGTCTGGAACGTCATCCGCCCAGCGTCGACCTTCGACAGGTCGAGCACCTCGTTGATCAGCCGCAGCAGGTGCTCGCCGGCCACATGGATCTGCTCCACGTCGTGCCGGTGCTCGGGCGCCTCGTCGAGCAGCAGCTCGGCGTACCCGAGGATCGCGTTCATCGGGGTGCGCAGCTCGTGGCTCATCTGGGCGAGGAACTCGGACTTCGCCTGGTTCGCGTGGGCCACGTCGCGGACCGCCTGCTCGAGCTCGGCGTGGGCACGATCGGTGACCGACATCACCGCCACGACCATCACCAGCACCACCGCGAACAGCCCCGCGTGGGCGGAGGCCGCGAGCGCCGCGAGGTGGTCGGGCGACACGGGCTCGGGCGGCAGCTGGTGGGTGAGGTGCAGCCCGAGCAGCGCGCCGGTGGCCGCGAGCGCGACCCCGGCCCACGCCATCCCCGCGCGCGGCCCGGCCAGCAGCGCGGCCGACACCACACACACGCCGAACCACGGGAAGCTCGCGGCGAGCAGCCCGCCCAGCGCGGCCGACGACAGGAGCAGGCTCTGGGCGAGGAACAGGTTCAGCCAGTGGGCGGCCGCCGCCACCGAACCGGTGGTCCGCATCACCAGCGGCGCCGTGCCCACCCCGAGCCCCGCGAACACGAGCGATGTGGCGAGGCCCGACAGGCCGAGCGCGGCGAACATCGACGCGAACACGAACCCCCACGGGGCCACCCCGGCGGCGAACCGCGTCGCCGCGCGGGCGCGCCGCTGTCGATCCGGCGGGACCGTCGCCACGAACCACGACTCGAGCGCGAGCCACCGGCGGATCATCCCTGGTCCCATCGACCACCGGACCCGCCGCCTTGAGCCCTACCTACTCGACGGGCTCGTCTCCGCGGCCTCCACTCCGAACGATCGCTCAGCTCCGGCCGCTCCACCGAAGGCCTACCACCGGACCTCGCGCACGAAGTCGTGCTCGAGGTACGACCGCTCGATCGCGGCCGCCATCTCGTCGGCGTCGTGGTACTGCTCCCACCCGACCCGGATCACCGGCACCGAGCGCCCGATCTGGGCGATGAACCGCTCGTACTCGGCGTGCAGCGCTTGGAGGTACTCGAGCGAGATCCCCGTCTCCACGCCGCGGTTCCGCTCGCGCACCCGACCCAGCGACGTCTGCGGGGACAGGTCGAGGTACACGATCAGGTTCGGCTTGCACATGAAGTTCGACATGTGGCGGAACAGCTGGAGGTAGGTGTGGTAGTCCCGCTCCTCCATCAGGCCCTGGTCGACCAGCGTCTTCGCGAACACCGCGTCTTCGTAGATCGTGCGGTCCTGCACCGCGCCGCCGCCGCGCCAGATGATCTCCTGGTGCTGCTGGAACCGGCGGTTCAACAGGTAGATCTGGGTCGGGAACGCGTAGCGGGCGGTGTCCCGGTAGAAGTCGGCGAGGTACGCGTTGTCTTCGACCGGCTCGTAGTACACCGGCAGGCCGAGGTGGTCGCCGAGGGACTTCGCGAGGGTGGTCTTGCCGGCGCCGATCAGACCGGCGATGCCGATGAACAGGTCGGCCATGGCGGGAGTGGACATGGGGCCCCGGGTAACTCGGGCCGGCCGAGGAGGACGAGGTGGACGCGACCGAGGTGGTGACCGCGCTCGAGGGGATCGCGCCCCTGCGCCTGGCGGCGGAGTGGGACAACGTGGGGCTGCTGGTCGAGGGCACCCGCGCGGTGGGCTGTGCCGGGCTTTGTGTGGACCTGACCGAGCCGGTGCTCGACGAGCTGCTCGCGGCCGGGGTGGACTTCGTGGTGGCGTACCACCCGCCGGTGTTCCGGCCGCTGTCGCGGCTCACCCGCCGGTCGCCGGCCGAGCGGATCGCGCTCGCAGCGGCGCGGGCAGGGGTGTGGGTGTACAGCCCCCACACCGCGCTCGACGCGGCCCGCGACGGGATGACCGACTGGCTGCTCGGCGCGGTCGGCCCGGTGCGCGGGGTCGCCCCGGCGGTGGCCGACGCGGTCGAGCCGGACCTGGGCGCGGGTCGGCTCGCCACCCGGGTCGAGCCCGCCCCGCTGGACCAGGTGGTCGAGCAGGTCAAGCGGTTCCTGGGGCTCCCGGTGGTGCGGGTCGCGGCGCCGCCGGGGTTCGGCCTGGTGCGGACGGTCGCGGTGTGCCCCGGCTCGGGCGGCTCGGTGGTCGGGCGGGCCCGCGCCGACCTGGTGTTGACCGGCGAGCTCGGCCACCACGAGGTGCTGGCGCGGGTCGCGGCCGGGGGCGCGGTGGTGCTCACCGACCACTCGAACACCGAGCGCGGGTTCTTGCCGGTGCTCGCCGACCGGCTCACTCGGGGGTTGGGGCTCGAGGTGGTGGTGTCGCGGGTCGACCGCGACCCGCTGGTGGCGCGGTAGTCACTCCGGGTTCGGGTTCTCCCGGGTGTGGAGTCCGAGGATCACTGCGGAATTCCACCGGGGAAAACGTGCTTTTCACCGGCCCTGACCGGCCCCCTCTCCCCTCTGGGGAGAGGGTAGGGGTGAGGGGCCTGCGCCCGAGGACCGACTGTTCACGACGCGGCGGGGATCACCAGCCGCAAGGTGCGCTCCGGCTCCTTCACCCGATCGGCGTCGACCCCGTCGGCCTCGGCCTCACACTCGCGCCGGATGTGCTCGCCGAGCCACGCGGTCACGTGGGGGTACACCTCCTCCGGCACCGCCCACCACCCCTCGTCGACCGTGATCCACCCGAGCTTCGGGTTGCGGAGCTGGTCGACCAGCATCCGCGCCGCGATCCGGTAGGTGGCGTTCGGGTGGCGCTGCAGGCCCGAGAAGTCGAGCGCGCCGGTCTCGGGGTGGATCGCCTGGTAGAACGTGCTCAGGAAGTCGGACCCGCGCCCCGCGATCCGCAGGTCGACCACCTGCAGCGCGTCGTCGAGCAGGCTCTCCTCCTGCCGCGCGTCGACCACGCCCCGCTTCTCGATCGCGGCCTTCACCACCGCGGTCGAGTTCTTCGTGGACGCGATGAACTTCGCGATCTGCTCCGAGAACGACAACTTGCGCTGGCGGATCTCGACCGCGCTGCCGAGGAAGATCGCGATGCCGTCGACCAGCGCCGCGAGGGCCAGCGCCACGATCGCGGGCGTGTCGCCCTCGCGCACCCGCTGGATCGGCGCGAGCAGCGCGACCTGCGCGTTCATGTCGACGTACTCGGCCCGGGTGGGCATCGCGATCCCGGCCTTCCAGTCGGACGGCGACAGCTGCCAGGCCTCGAGGTCCTTGCGGTACACCTCCTCCGACGTGAGGCCGTCGACCGTGTACTCGAAGTGCGGCTGCAGCCGATCGAGGTCGGCCTGGAGCCCTTGGGCCTCGATCTTCTTCTGGCCCGCCTCGGCCGCGTACTTCTTCGCCACCGGGCCGTAGCCCGACACGCCCGAGCTCGACCCGCGCTGGCTCTCGCGCTCGGCCAGCTCGAACATCGCGTCGGCCTCGCGGTTCAACCCGTCGATCCGGCTGCGCGCGGGCTGGTAGATCGCCGACACGAGCTCGGCGTGCTGCTGCAGGGCCACGTCGAGCTGGCGCCGGTCGTCCGCGTTCTTCGCCAGCTCGTCGTAGTAGGTGAAGAAGCTCGCGTAAATACACGCGACCGAGAACACCACCACCAGGGTCCACTTCCGCACGAACACGTCGCGCAGGGCGAACCCGGCGAGCACCAGGAACAACATCGCCTGGATCGCGATGCCGAGCACGTCGGACATCGGGTACGGCAGGAGCTGCCGCGCGCCGAGCACGGTGGTGTACGCGCTGCGGAGGTTCAGCAGCAGCAGCAGGACCAGCAGGCCCCAGTCCTTGTCGCGGGCCCACGCGGGCAGCTCGCGCTTCTTCGGGCGGGCCGGCGCGGCCGCCGGCGCAGCTTTGGGAAGGGTTGGTGGAGGGGTCTCCGCCATGTTCGTTCCCCCGAGGACAGGTCGTCCACGGTGGCACCTTACCCGGGTTCGGCCCGATCCCCAACCCGGTGGCGGCCGGCTGACCGGAAATCCGAGGCCGGAGGTCAGCCGAGGGCAGGCGGGAGCAGCGCGCCGACCGGTACCTCGGCCCCGGCGACCCCGACGGAGTCACCCTCTCCGGCGACGACACACACCGCGTACCCGCCGAGCTCGGGGCGGGGGTCTCGGTACACGAGCAGCCGCCGGCGCGGCACGTCGACGAGCCAGCACTCGGGGATCCCCGCGGCGCCGTACAGCTCGACCTTCGCGCGGTCCTCGCGGTGGCTGGTGGCCGAGATCTCGACCACCAGCACCACCTGCGCGCCGGTCGGGTGGTGGGTGAAGTCGATCGCGCCCCGGACCACCGCCACGTCGGGTTCGGGCAGGCTGTCTTGGCCGACCGCGACCGGCGAGTGATCCTGCACGTGGTACCCCTCCCCGAACCGCTGCTCGAGCAGGTGGCGGAGGTGGACGGTCAGACCTCGGTGGGCCGGTCCCTGCGGGCTCATCTCGATCAGCTCCCCGTGCAGCAGCTCGACCCGCGCATCCTGGGCGAGGATCCCCGCCTCGACCATCGCGAGCACCTGGTCCGCGGTGAACCGGTGGCGGCGGGGTTCGGCCGACTCCATCTCCCCCTCCTCGACTCCACTGTACCGCGCCGGCCGAGGGGACGGGGCGGGCGCAATGCGCTATCGTGGGCCCCGTGAGTGTGCTCCCCGAAGGCTGGACCGCGCGCGAGGCGCCGTTCGAGGGCGCGGGCGCCACGCTGCAGCGGGTCGACGGGCCGCTCGGCGCGGTCGGCCTCGCGGTCCGCGTGCGGCCCGACCTCGCCGATCATCCGCTGGTGCAGAAGGGGATGGACGAGGTCGCCCCGTTCGTGCGCCGTCCCGGCGTGCCCGGCGTGCTGCCGATGGTCGCGTGGGACCGGCCGCGCGCGCTGTTCGTGTACCGCACCGAGCCGTCGGCCGGGCTCACGGTGGCCGAGCTGCTCGACCGGTGCGCCGAGCGCGGGGTCGCGGGCGAGCGGGCGGCGGTGGAGCTCGTGGCGAAGGTCGCGGCGGTGC
>JBEBJC010000450.1:0-6655 GCA_040080105.1 Myxococcota bacterium | reverse complement strand
GACTCGGTGTCGGCGAGCAGGTATCGCGCCGACACCAACGCCGGCACCGCGCCCGTGTAGCTCGGCAGCGCGCCGACCTGCGCGGTCACCACCGAGCGCTCCCCGGTCGCGGCGCCCCCCTCGATCATCGGGACCACCGCGGCGCCGGCGAACAGCGACCACCCGAACCCGACGCCCGCCCCGGCGAACGACGCGCCCCGCTCCAGCGGCTCGGCGCCGAGGTGCACCGCCCCCGAAGATCCCGGCGAGGCCCACGACGCCCCGATCCATGCCAGCCACATCCCGACCTCCACAGCGCTCGACGCCAATGCATCGGGCGTGCCGACGTCGATGGTGACAGGTCCGGATCCACGGCGGGGGGGCCGATCGCGACACCGCTGTCGCGGGGTGGGCCTCGATCGTGCGCCGCCGCCGCGATCGACCGTTCGAGACGCGCGTGTCACGGACGGGTGGCGAACGACCGGTTAGCGTCCCCGACCCGCGGCGCGTCGTGCCGCTCCTGTGGAGGCGTCCTTGTCCCTGGTCCCCGTTCATGGTGGTCTCGCCGCTCCGGTCGATCGTGTCTTGAAGCTGTCCCGCCGCAAGGCGCTCCTGGCCGAGGCATCCTCGATGCCGAAGTTCCAGGTGACCTCGGCGGACCTCGCCACGGTGCACCGGATCGCCGACGGTACGCTGTCGCCCCTCACCGGTCCGATGACCGAGGCGCAGTGGAACCAGGTGCTCGAGTCGAAGTCGATCGACTCGAACGGCAAGAAGTACGCCTGGGCGATCCCGCTCGCGTTCCCCGTCACCGACGCCGAGGCCGCGAGCCTCAAGATCGGGCAGCCGGCCGCGGTGTACGGTCCGGACGGCGCGCTCGTCGGCACGGTGAAGGTCGCGAGCGTGTACGAGTGGGACAAGGACAAGTACGTCCAGTCCGTGTACGGCACCCCGCGGTTCGACCACCCGGGCGGCGCGATGGTCAAGGACGACCCGCGCACCAAGCTGGTCGGCGGTGAGCTGTCCGCGCTTCCCCCGACGCCGAACCCCGAGTACGGCCACCTCGTGTTGTCGCCGCTGCAGACCCGCGCGCTGATCGCGACCCGCCGGTGGGAGCGCGCGCTCGCGTTCCAGACCCGGAACCCGCTGCACCGCGCGCACGAGTACGCGCTGGTGTACGGCCTCGAGCAGCTCACCCGCGGCGGCGCCTTCGCGGGAGCAGTGCTCAACCCGCTGGTCGGCGAGCTCAAGGGCGACGACGTGGACGCGCCGACCCGGATGCAGACCTACGTGGCGCTCAAGTCGCACCGCCTGATGGGCCAGGGCGACGTCGATCCGAAGCTGTGGGAGCAGGTCGGGTACGAGCTGAACGACGTGTTCGAGCTCGTGGGCCTCGACATCAAGATGTTCTACGGCGGCCCCTCCGAGGCGGTCATGCACGCGATCTACCGGCAGAACCACGGCTTCACCGACATCGTGATCGGCCGCAAGCACGCCGACGCGCCGTACTTCGACAAGAGCGCGATCTGGGGCGACTTCGACGCGCAGGAGATCTTCGACAAGCTGGGTGGCGAGCTGCACACCAAGCCGGTCAAGGTCGGGTTCGCCGCGTACTACGACTCCGCGAACCGGGTGGATCTGATGGAGAACCACAAGGACGAGCAGCCGTACTCGATCAGCGGCACGAAGATCCGCGAGATGTTGCTCGCCGGCGAGACCCCGCCCGAGAAGATCATGCGGAAGGAGACCGCCGCGATCCTGATCCAGGCCTACAAGAAGGCCTGACCGATCCGAGCTCGGCCCCTCCCCCGCGAGGGGGAGGGGCGGCCCTCGTCATCCTCTGAAACAGGTCGAAACACACCGCGCGCCGGGACTCGGATACGTAGATGCGTCCGAGGGGGAAACGATGGTCGGCGTCCATGTGCGGTACGAAGAGCTCCCGCAGTTGGAGACCGAGGAGACCGAGCTTCGGAGGCCGGTCGTGGTGCGGCCGGCGTATGGGGTCGTGGTGCACGACCTGTCGATGCCCCCGATCGACGCGTCCCTCGATCCCGACACCGACCCCACCCTGCAGAGAGGTCAATCCTCGGACTCCGTCCTGCGGACGTCCACTCCCCGGCCGCCTGCCCGGCCTCGGCGCGGTTGGGGCCCCACCCTGCTCGCCCTGGTCGCCTTGCTGGTGATCGGCGGCGGCGCTGCCGCGGTGGTCGGCGGGCTCGGGGTGCTGATGGTCGCGGGCGGCGCCGCCGCCGGGTTCGTGTTGTACACGACCCCGGTGATCGAGGTGTCCCTCCCCTCCGCCGCCGAGGTCGACGCGAACCTGGTGGTGATGCCCGACCCGGGGGTCATCGGCCCGACGAAGCCGCTCGGCTCGAAGCTCCCGTAGCTCGCCGGTCCCCGGGGTCAGCCCGCCGGCACCAGCTGGTGTGACCCCGACCCGATCAGGTCGGCCCGACCCGCCTCGACCAGCGCCTCGCGCACGAGCGGCCACTGGTCGCGGTTCCAGTACAGCAGCAGCGCCTTCTGCAGCCGCTTCTCGCGCAGGCCCTTCGCCACGTACACCGGCTCCCCCGTCAGCGGGTCGATGCCGGTGTGGTACATCGCCGACGCGATCGACATCGGGGTCGGGATGAAGTCCTGCACCTGGCGCGGCCGGTACCCGTTCGCCTTCAGCCACTGCGCGAGCTCGACCATGTCGGCGAGCGTGCACCCCGGGTGGCCGCTGATGAAGTACGGCACGTCGTACTGGTCCTTGCCGGCGTCGGACGAGGCGCACTGGAACGCCGCGCGGAACTGCTCGAACGCCGCTGGCCCCGGCTTCTTCATCTTCGCGAGCACCGTGGGGCTCACGTGTTCGGGCGCCACCGACAGCTGCCCGCCCACGTGGTGGGCTGCGAGCTCCTGGATGTACTCCGGGCTGCGCACCGCGAGGTCGGTGCGCACGCCGGAGGCCACGAACACGTGCTTCACCCCCTCCTCGGCGCGCACCTTCCGCATCACCTCGATCACCGGCTGGTGATCGGTGACCAGGTTCTCGCAGATCCCAGGGTGGACACACGACAACTTCCGGCACTTCGACTCGATCGCCGGGTCGCGGCACTTCATCTTGTACATGTTGGCGGTCGGCCCGCCCAGATCGGTGATCGTGCCGCGGAAGTCGCCCATCCTCCGGATCTGGCGCAGCTCGCGCAGCACCGAGGCCGAGGACCGGCTCTGGATGGCGCGGCCCTCGTGCTCGGTAATCGAGCAGAACGTGCACCCGCCGAAGCACCCCCGCATCAGCACGATCGAGTGCTTCACCGTCTCGTACGCCGGGATCACCTCGGTGTACGACGGGTGCGGGACCCGGTTGAACGGCAGATCGTACAGCGCGTCGATCCCGAGGGTGCCGCGGTCCTCGTCGTCGAGCGGGAACGCGGGCGGGTTGTAGATCACCGCCCGGTCGCCGTGGACCTGGGCGAGCCGGCGGGCGTTGCCGGGGTTCGTCTCGAGCTGGAACGCGCGCGCCATCCGCGCGTACGCGGCCCGGTCCTCGCGGACCTCCTCGTACGACGGCAACACCACCACTCCGGTGTCGGTGGTGTACCGCGCCGGGTTCGCCAGCAACGGCGGGGTCTCGGCCTTCGACGCGACCCACGCGGTGCCGCGCACGTCGCGGATCGCCTTCACCGGCTCGCCCGCCTGCAGCCGCGACGCCACCTCGAGGATCGGGCGCTCCCCCATCCCGAACACCAGCAGATCGGCTTTGCTGTCGATCAGCACCGATCGGCGCACCGTGTCGGACCAGTAGTCGTAGTGCGCGATCCGCCGCAGGCTCGCCTCGATCCCGCCGAGCACGATCGGCACGTCGGGGAACGCCTCGCGGCACCGCTGCGCGTACACCACGGTGGCGCGGTCGGGTCGGAACCCGGTGGCGCCCCCGGGAGAGTATTGGTCTTCCGACCGGTTCTTCTTCTGCGCGGTGAGGCGGTTCAACATCGAGTCGAGGTTGCCGGCCGACACGCCGAAGAACAGCCGGGGACGGCCGAGGCCGCGGAACGGGTCGGCGGAGCGCCAGTCGGGCTGCGCCAGGATCCCGACCCGGAGGCCCCGCCCCTCGAGGAACCGCGCGATCAACACCGGGCCGAACGCCGGGTGGTCGACGTACGCGTCGCCCGAGACGATCACCACGTCGACCGCGTCCCAGCCGCGCGCGTCGAGGTCGGCGCGACAGGTGGGGAGGAACGGATGTGCGGGCGGCGGGCGTGGGGCGGCCTTCTGCGGCCCCCCGCGGCGAGGTCCGGTGGCGGCGAACCGCGATCCGTGCGTGTCTCCCATTCCCATGGGGCGGTCCGTAAGCTCCGGCGGGCCCGGTTGCCACCCCGTCGCCGCTCCGCTAGCCGGTGGAGATGGACGCGGTGGGCCTGTGGCGTGAGTGGTTGGGGCGGTCCGGGGTCCCCGGCCCGCTCGACCGGCTGTTGGCCGCCCGCCGGGTCGATCGCGCCACCCACGCGGCGGTCACCGCGGCGGCCCGGTGGGCGCCGCTGGTGCTCGAGGCGGTGACCGGGCGGGCGGGGCCCGCGGGCGGCGTGCCGCTGCTCGACGCGCTCCGGGCGGCGAACCCGGCCGAACTGGTGGCCTGCGCGGCGCTGCGGGAGGGGCGACCCGGGCCCGACGCGCTGGGGCGCAAGCTCGAGCGCGCGATACACGCGCTCGACGGCCCCGGAGGGCGGGCGGTGCGGCACGGCGTCCCGCGCGGGTTCGCCGACGCCCTGGCCGCGCGCGAGGGCCGCTCGGGCCCGCTCGATCCGTGGCTGGAGGCGCAGGGAGCTCCCGCGCCGCTGTGGGTCGCCCCGGTCGACGACGCGGTGGCGGGCGAGCTGCGCGCCGAGGGCTACCGGGTGCAGGTGGTGGGGTCGGCCCTCGCCGTCACCGGACCGCGCGGGATCACCACCAGCGCCGCGTACCGGGCCGGCCGGATCGAGGTGCAGGATCTCGCGTCGCAGCGGTGCGGCGCAGCGGCGGCACCGTCCCCGGGCCAGCGGGTGTGGGACGTGTGCGCCGGGCGCGGCGGCAAGACCGTACAGCTCGCGCGGGCGCTGCGCGGGCGCGGGGTGGTGTGGGCGACCGACGTGGACCCGAAGAAGCTCGACCAGCTGCGGCTGCGGGTGAAGCGCGCAGGCGTGGCCGACGTGGTGCGGATCGGCGCGTGGGACGGCGAGCGGCCACCGGCGTTCGGTCCGGAGGCCCGCCGCGGGTTCGACGTGGTGCTGGTCGACGCGCCGTGCTCGTCCACCGGGACCTGGCGCCGCAACCCGGACGCGAAGCTGCGGGTGGACCCGACCTCGCTCGCGGCGCACGCCCCGCTGCAGCGGAAGCTGCTCGAGCTCGGGCGCGCGGCGGTGCGGCCCGGCGGGCGCCTGGTGTACGCGACCTGCTCGTTCGCCCCGGTCGAGGACGAGGAGGTGGCGGAGACGTTCCCGTCCCCGGCGACGATGACGCTGCACGGCCCGCCCGCGCTCGACGCCGACACGTTGTTCGTGGCTAGCTGGGGCGGGTGACCCACACGAGCGAGTCCGCGTCGAGCTCCGGCTCCTCGCGGGTGAAGTCCGCCCACACGTGCTCCACCGCGAACCCGTTGTAGTGGAGCAGCGCCTCGGTCTCGGCCGGGAACAGCTGGCGGTGCACCAGCAGCGTGGTCGAGCACACCTCGCCTCCGGCCCGCGCGATCTCGGTGGTCACGTACAGCAGCTGCTCCAGCGGCTCGTACCCGAACCGCTCGCGGTGGGTGTACCGCACGCCCCCCTCGCGGAACCCCGGCGCGCGCAGCCACCGCCGCGGGTCGCGCGCGAGGTCGGCCGCCCGCGGCACGAGCGCGTCGAACACGAACCGCCCGCCCGGGGCCAGGTGGCGGCGGACCCGGCGGAAGAACTGCTCGAACTCCGCCCGGTGGGTCAGGTGGAGCACCGTGTTGAAGGTGCACAACACCAACGGGAACCGCCGCCCCAACCGGAACGTGCGCATGTCCGCCACCTTCGCCGACGCCGGCAGCCCGGGGCGGAGCCGGCGGCGGAGGTCCGCCACCAGCGGGCGCGACCGGTCGATGCCGACGATCTCCACCCCGTCCTCGGCGATCGGCAGCAGCACCCGGCCGTTGCCGCACCCGATCTCGAGCACCGGCCCGCCGTGCTCGCGCGCGAACGCCCGGTAGAACGCCACGTCGTCGACCCGATCGGCGTACGCGCGGTCGTACGCCGCAGGGTCGGCGAACGGATCGACCGCCCCCATCCGCTCGAGCTGCGCGAGGTGCGTCGGGGGCTCACCCGGACGCAGGGGACCCCCCGGGCGGCATCGACTTCAGCCGCCGGGCGAGCGCGCGCCGCCGCACGCCCACCGAGGGATCCGGCACCTCGTCGAGCGCCGCGGTGAGCCGCTCGAGTCCCGAGCGCATCCGCTCGCCCTGCTCCACGTCGTCGCGCGAGCGCTGGGCCGCCGACCCGAGCAGCGCGGCGAGGGACCACCCGGGCGGGAAGCCGAACGTGGGCGCCAGCAGGTCGGCCTCGTCGCCCAGCGCCGACACCGCCGCGCAGAACGCCACCACGCCCCACGGCGCGCCCACCAGCGCGAGCCCCTCCCCCGCCGCCGCGATCCGCCGCCGCCGCATCGGGTCCCCTGCGGGCAACCCACACGCCAGCGC
>JBEBJC010000449.1:0-6655 GCA_040080105.1 Myxococcota bacterium | reverse complement strand
ATCGTCGACCGGTTCGGCGAGGGGGGTGGAGCGGGGCGCTCGAGCCCGCAGAGGGTCGTCTGCACGGACGTTGCACCACCCGCCCTCGGGTGAGCCGCGTCGGCGGCCATACGGGAGGGCGGGAGGTAGAGATGACGTGGATGATGGTGGTTGCCGGCGCCGCGTTCGCCGATCCGGTCGAGCAGGTGGTCGACGACACGCTCGACTGGGTGGGCGCCACCGACGGCCAGCGGGTGGCGGTGAAGCGCGCGGTGATCGAGGCGGCGCGCGACGTGCAGCGCGAGACCGGAGCCGACGCGGCGGCCCTCGCGCGCGACCTGTCCGTGGCGTGGTCGGCCAAGGTGGTGTCGGCCTCGGACGTGGAGCAGCTGCGAGAGCGCGTCGTGGACTGGGTCGACGCCGCGTCGAGCGCCGCCGCGCCCCACGTGGTCGACGCCGCCCGCGCGCTGACCCCGGCCCAGCGCCGGGCGCTGGCGGCCCACCTCGAGGACGAGCTCCGCCGGTGGACGCTGCCCCTCGGCAGCTGACGCCGCCCGCTGGGCGAGCCCGGCGGGATAGCCGGGCCACCAGAGGTTCCGAATGCAGATGTGGTGGGTGGGCACCGCGACGCTGGTGCTCGAGATCGGCCCGATCCGGATCCTGACCGATCCCGCGCTGGGACGTGCGCCCGCGCGGTATGCGGCGGGGTTCGGGTTGCACTACGAGCGGACCGCGGATCCCCACCCCCCCGAAGACCTCGGCCACATCGACGCGGTGTTGCTGAGCCACGACGAACACGGCGACAACCTCGACGAGGCCGGCCGGGCGCTGCTGCCGTCGGCCGGGGTGGTGCTGACCACCGAGGCCGGCGCGGAGCGGCTCGGCGGCAACGCCCGCGGCCTGGCGCCGTACGCGTCGGCCGAGATCGTGCGCGACGGGTTCTCGGTCACGGTGACCGCCACCCCGGCCCGCCACGGGCCCCCGGGCTCGCTGCCGCTGGTGGGCCGCGCGATCGGGTTCGTGCTCGAGTGGGCGGGCCAGTCGTCGGGGGCGCTGTACGTGTCGGGCGACACCGTGTACACCCGCGCGGTCGCCGCGATCGCGCAGCGGTGGGACATCGGGACGGCGATCCTGCACACCGGCGCGGCGGGGTTCCCGATCCTGGGCCACGTCACCCTGGACCGGCGCGACACGGTGAAGCTCGCGCGCGCGCTCGACCCGGAGGTGATCGTGCCGGTGCACAACGGGAGCTGGTCGCACTTCCACGACACGGCGGAAGAGACGATCGGGGCGCTCGACGAGGCGGGGTTCGGCGACCGGGTGGTCCGGCCCGTCGCGGGGTGGATCTCGCTCCCAGAGTGAGCGACGAAACCTTCGCGTGACCGATTTTAGCTTTCGCGAATGGACAGATGAGCCTCGTCTCCTTAGACCAGAGCCACCATCCAACCGGTGAACCGGATGGCAGTGGAGGACCCGTGTTGCGTGACTTCCTGGAGATCCCGTACGACGAGCTGGAAGAGCGGAACCTGGCCGCGAAGCAGGAGCGCCTCGACCGGGTCGACCCCGAGAAGGTGCGGGAGCAGCGCGAGAAGGTCCTCACCGACACCAAGCAGCTCAAGGCCGTCACCGTGTGCTTCACCGACCTCGAGGGTCGGATGCACATGCTCGACTACGACAAGAAGTTCCTGCTGCGCACCGCCGACAACCTCACGTTCGACGGGAGCTCGATCCGCGGGTTCAGCCAGCAGCACGAGTCGGACCTGCGGCTCGCGGTCGACTGGCCGGCGCTGTACTGGCTGCCGGCCGACGTGTTCGGGCCGGGCAAGGTGCTGGTGTTCGCGAACATCCTCGGCCGCGACGGCACGCCGTACGCCGCCGACCTGCGGGGCCGCCTGGCCGAGTTCACCGCGGCCCTGCACAAGAACGAGGGCCTGACCTGCAACGTCGCGAACGAGATCGAAGGGTTCTTGTTCCGCGGGCGCGACGCCGAGCGCAAGTACCACGAGCTCGGCCGGTTCGAGTTCATCAGCACCGGCGGCTACTACCACTCGCTGCCGGGCGACGAGCTGCGCACGTTCATCGACCGCGCGGCCGAGACCCAGCGCGCGATGGGGTTCCAGAACGAGAAGGACCACCCCGAGGTGGCCCCGTCGCAGTTCGAGATGAACTACTCGTACACCGAAGCCCTCGTGTCGGCCGACCAGATCCAGCTGTACAAGCTGCTGTGCCGCCAGATCGCCCAGTCGATGGACATGACCGCGTCGTTCCTGCCGAAGCCGGTGGCCGGGGTCAACGGCAACGGCATGCACACGAACATGAGCCTCGCGAAGGGCAAGAAGAACCTGTTCTGGGACCCGAAGGGCGAGGACAACCTGTCGGCGGCCGGGTGGGACTTCGTGGACCGGATCCTGCACTCCGCGAACGACATCTGCCTGTCGCTCAACCCGTCGGTGAACAGCTACCGCCGGCTGGACCCGCACTTCGAGGCGCCGAACCAGATCAAGTCCAGCGCGAACAACCGGGGCGCGATGGTGCGGATCCCGTACGCGAACGAGCGCAGCGCGCGGATCGAGGTCCGGTCGGTCGCGCCCGACGCGAACCCGTACCTGGTGCTGTACACGTTGTTCCGGGTGGGCAAGGAAGGCCCGCTGCCGGAGAACCGCGAGGAGGCGCGCACCGGCCGCACCCGGTTCCTGCCGGGCTCGATCTACGACGCGCTGCGCCCGTTCAAGGCGAGCCGGCTCGCGAAGGAGATGTACGGCGAGGTGGTGCACGAGCGGTACGCCGAGCTGAAGCAGATCCAGGCCGACCGGTGCCCGCGGGCGCTCGGCGCCCTGGTCAAGCCGGCGGAGATCCAGTTCCACCACGAGGTCACGAACCAGTTCCTGTGGTCGCAGTTCTGAGCTTGGCCGGACCCTCTCCCGCTGTGCGGGGAGGGTCGGGGTCCTACCCGGTCACGCCGACGACGAACACCGCGCCATCCTTGGTTCCCACCGCCACCCGGCCGTCGCCGAGCGGCGCCATCGCCTCGATCCCGCGCGCGCACCGCCACCGCCACCGCGGAGCCGCGGTCGGGTACGCGAGCGCGACCAGCTCCTGCTCGTGTGCCACGAACAGCGTCTGCGCGTCGTCGGACAGGTGTGCGTGTCCGTACGGGCTCGACAACACCAGGGTGCGCTCGCGGGTGAACCGGTCACCGGCGAGGGACCACACGTCGACCTGGTTGTCCCAGTGGGACACCACCAGGCGCCGGCTCCCCCGGTGCACCGACATCGCGTACGGCCGCTGGAACCGCCCGTCGTCGGCGCGGTGGTCGGTCTCGACCCGGCTGAGCCGCCGGCGCTCGGACGCGCTCCACAGAGAGATCCCGGGCTCGTCGTACCCGTAGACCACGAACCGATCGTCGTCGACGGCGAACAGCTCGTTCACCCACGACGACGTGACGCCGGCCGACACCTCGGCGAGCAGCGCGCCGGTCGCCGGATCGAGCCACCCCAGCGTCTTCCCGGACGCCACGATCGCCGCGCCGCCGAGCCCGAGCAGCTTCTCGCACCGCGCGGTGCCGCGGACCCAGAACCCCGGCCGCAACACGTGGCCGAACGCCGCGATCACCCGGTCGTCACCGAGCTCGACGAACGCCTCGGCCGCGCGCGGCAACCCGCGCACCGGCTGGGATCGCGCGTGTGCGGTCGCGGTGGCCGGGTCGTACCGCACCACCTGCCCCGAGGCGTCGAGCACGTCGAACGCGTCACCAGCCCGGACGATCTGGACCACCGCGTCGGACCCGCGCGGCAGCACCATCCAGCCCACGCCGGCGTGCGCGGCGTGTACGGCGCCCTCGAGCACCAGCGCCCCGTCGGGGCCGGCCACCGTGACCCGGCTGCTGTTGCCGCCGAACAGCACCCGGCCGTCGAGCGGGTCCACCTCCAGCGCGAACAGCGCCTCCCGGTGCAGCTTCTCCCCGCGACCGGCCGCCCGGCTCCAGCGGGAGAACCCGTTGTACTCGCCGTCCCAACACGCGACGAACACCCGGTCGCGGTCCGCCGCCACCCGGGCGCGAGCCACGTTCGTCACCGGCAGCCGCTCGACCACCTCGAGCGTGGCCGGGTCGACGAACGCGAGGCCGAACTTCTGGGTGCCCGCGAGGATCCGGCCGTCCACCACCTGAACCTCGGCGATGCCCCCCGCTCCGAGGCGGCGGGGCTCCCCACCCTCGCGCGGGATCACCCCGAGGTGCTGGTCGGTGCCGAACACCAGCGTGTCGTCGTCGAGCCACGCCACGGTGTTCACGTCGAACGGCTCGGTGTGCACCCGCGCGCACGCGAGCGTGTCGGACGCCCACACCCGCAACGTGCGGTCGTCGGACGCGGTCGCGAACCACCGCCCGTCGGGGGAGAACTTCACCTTGCGCACGCCGGTCATCCCGCCGTGCGACAGGTCGGCCAGGCGCTCGAGCGTGGACCCCACGTGCACGAAGCAGTGGCCGTGGGAGTACACCACCACCAGCCGGTCACACGCGGCGTGGTGGTCGACGTCGTACGCCCAGCCGGCCTGCAGCCGATCGGACGCGGGCAGCCTCCGGCCCGCCCGATCGAACAGCGCGACCGCGCCGCCGCCCGCGACCACCACCCGATCGCCCGGGAGGAACGCGACGCCGTGCACCGGCGCCCCCAGCGCGAACGGGGACTGGCCGAGCTCGAGCGCGTCGACCCCCTCCGACAGGTCGCGCCCCGCCACCGCGTCGAGCACCGACGGGTGCACGCCCGGCCCGACGATGCCCAGCCGGGCGGCGACGTCGCGCTGGTACTCGAACGCCTTGCGCACCATCGGGCTCGGCGAGCTCAGGTACCGCCGCAGCACGTCCTCCACCGCGGGGTCGGCGACGGTGAACAACGCCCGGATCGCGGCGTACAGGCTCTCGTAGCCGTCGCGCTCGTAGTTGTTCGTGTAGAACGGGACCTGCGCCACCCACCGGTCGACGTACGCCGCGAGCTCGGTCCACAGCGCGTCGACCAGGCCCTCCTCCTTCACGAACGCGACCACCAGGTGGCGCGACACCACCCGCGGGTCGGCGAGCCACTCGCGCAGCGGCTCGAGGCCGCGGTCGGCGTACGCGGCGCGGATCGTGGCGGGGTCGAGTGCGATCGGCGCGACCGGGCGACCGATCGACGCGAGCGCGTCCAGCGCGGCGCGGCGCACGGTGGCGTCCTCGGCGTCCACGAACGGTGAGATCTCCGCCTCCGCCTGGTCCGCGGGGAGGCACCCGGCCGCGACCCCGACGGCGACGCGGTGAAGCTCGGCGTCGGCGTATTTGTTGTCCATCACGGTGCGCAGCGCGAGGCGCACCCCCTCCGGATCGACCGGGCGGCCGGCGGCGAGGCGGACGGCGTCGGTCATGGTCCGCTCGAACACGAGCAGGTGGGGGAGGCCGCCGAGCCCCGCCACCAGCGCCTCGAGCGCGGGCAGCGACGACGGGTCGCCCCGCACCGCCAGCGCGTAGGCCGCGGCGCGGCGCAGCGGGCCGGCCAACGCGGCCTCGAGCAGCACCCGGGCTTCGTCACCGGGCACCTGGCCGAGCGCGATCATCGCCGGGATCCGCAGCTCGTCGGGTCCGCGGTCGAGGATCTTGCGCAGGCGCACCACCGACGCCGGGCTGCCCCGCCGCGCCAGCGCCTCGAACGAGGCCCGCAGCGGGCCCTTGCAGGTGATCGACTTCAGGTAGTTCGGCTCCGGGACCAGCGGGTTC
This sequence comes from Myxococcota bacterium, assembly GCA_040080105.1. Classification (GTDB taxonomy): domain Bacteria; phylum Myxococcota_A; class UBA796; order UBA796; genus JACKER01. Next base: position 930 of record JBEBJC010000449.1, on the reverse strand, counting down.
TCCTCGTCGAGCTCGATGTCGTGCTCCGCGGTCGGGTCGTCGGGATCCAGCTCGGGGGTGGGCTCCACCTCGTCGCCCGACGCGGTCTCGGCGTCCTCCTCCTCGTCCCCGTCCGACTCGTCCTCGTCCTCGTCCTCGTCCTCCTCGTCCTCGTCCTCTTCGTCCGACTCGTCCTCGTCCGATTCCTCGTCCTCCTCATCCGACTCGTCCTCGTCCTCCGCCTCGTCCGATTCGTCCTCCGCCTCGTCCGATTCGTCCTCCGCCTCGTCCTCGTCCTCCGCCTCGACCGCCCACCCGAGTGAGATCTCACCGAACGTCGAGTGGACGACCGGCTCCAGCGCGACCTCCTCGGGGGCCTCTTCGGCCTCACCTTCGGCCTCGTCCTCGTCCTCGTCGCGGCGGGACCACCAGAACCGGTCGACCATCGCGGCGAGCTCGTCGTCGGTCAGCACCCCGAGCCCGTCGAGCGCGCGGATCACGTGCTCCTTGCCGAACTTCGCCCGCAGCAGCGTCCGCAACCGAGCCAGGCGGACCGGCCCGTTCGCGACCACCAGCCGGCGCTCGTCGGCCGACAGCGCGCCGACCACCGCCCCCATCACCCACGGGTCCGCCTTCGCGTACACCCACGCCAACACCGCGCGCTCCTCCGGCCGGGCAGCCGCCGCGAGCGCCGCGAGCGCCGCCTCCCACTGGTCCCGGGCGCGCGCCACCACCTGCCGCCCCCGCTCCACCGCCCGGGCGCACCCGGCGTCCACCTCGGCCAGGCCGACCACCAGCTCGTTCAGCGCCGCGCGGTCGTCGATCCGGGCCCACAGCTCCGCCGCGAGCTCCGCCCCCGTCTTGCCGGCCCTCCACGCCGCGGTCACCTCGCGCGACGCCCGCCGCGCCGCCGGCGCCCGCTCCGCCGCAGCGAGCCGCTCGGCCTCCCGG
>JBEBJC010000448.1:0-6656 GCA_040080105.1 Myxococcota bacterium | reverse complement strand
CCCGGTGACGAGCCGCCGCCCACCGTCGACGGGGGGCGGCCTAGCGAGCCCCGAGCGATCCGCTCTGGCGTCGACCTCGTGGTGCGTGTCCCGCTGGCGGGCCGAGCAGGCGCGCGGGGCGTGCTCGTGGCGGCGTTCGATCAACGTCCGATCGAGGACCAACACCGCGCGAACACCCGCGCGCTGGTGATCGGGCTCGGGCTGCTGTGGGGGTTGGGGGTCGCGGCGTCTTGGGTGACCGGCACGCTGCTGGTCCGTCCGTTGGTCGAGGTGTCCCGCGAGGCCGGCGCGTTCGGCGCCGCAGGCAAGCAGACGACCCGCGCACCAACGACCGGCGAGTACCGGTGGGACGAGGCCCGGGTGCTCGGCCAGGCCTTCGCCGCGATGGTCCAGCGGATCCAGGCGCAAGTCGGCGAGCTCGAGCAGGAGCGGGAACGCGCCGCGAGCGCCGAGGTCGACGCCGTGCGCGCCAGCTCGGCCAAGTCCCAGTTCCTGGCCAACATGTCCCACGAGCTCCGCACCCCGCTGAACGTGATCATCGGCTACTGCGAGCTGATCGACGACGACGTGGCCTCCGGCGACCTCGCGACGGTCGCGCCCGACCTCGCCCGAATCTCCAGCTCGGCTCGTCACCTGCTGTCGCTGATCAACGACCTGCTCGACCTGTCGAAGATCGAGGCCGGGCGCCTCGAGCTGATGGACGAGCGCTACGACCTGCGGCTGATGCTCCAGCAGCTCGCCTCGGACGTCGAGCCGCTGGTGGCCAAGGGTCAGAACCGCCTCGCGCTCGAGATCTCCCCGGGCGGGTGGGCGCTGATCGGCGACGAGATGCGCGTCCGACAGTGCGTGCTGAACCTGGTGTCGAACGCCGCGAAGTTCACGGTGGGAGGCGAGATCCGGGTCGAGGCCCGCCGCGAGCCGGGGTGGGTGGAGATCGCGGTGCGGGACACCGGGGTCGGGATCGACGCGGCGACACTCCAGCGCCTGTTCCAGCCGTTCGTGCAGGCCGACGCCTCCACCACGCGCAAGGTGGGCGGCACCGGCCTCGGCCTGTCGTTGGTGCGGCGGCTGTGCCAGCGGATGGGCGGCGACGTGGAGGTGACCTCGGCCCCGGGGGTGGGCAGCGTGTTCACCCTGCGCCTACCGGCGGTCGAGCCCCGATGATCTCCGGTCCGACCCTCAGCGGAGCGCCGTTCGGGCCGAGGGGCGGTGGGGAGGTGCTCACTTGTGGTGGCTTGCCCCGTCCGCCGCCGCGGCGGAGGACCCGATCTCGGCGATCGAGCAGCTGGACCTCGACGATCTGCTGGACCTGAACGTCCAGGTCGCCACCCGCACCGATCAACGCCTGCGCGAGGCCCCTGGCTTGGTGACCGTGCTGACGGCCGAGGACCTCCAGCGAGCCGGCTGCCGGGATCTGCTCGACGCGCTCAGGCTCCTGCCCGCGGTCGAGTTCGCGACCGACACCTGGGGCACCGTGGGGGTGTCGGTCCGGGGGAACTGGGGCTTCGAGAGCAAGGTGCTGGTACGGATCGACGGGCACGACTGGAACGAGACGGACTACGGCACCTTCACCCTCGGCCACCGCCTACCGGCCGCTGCGATCGAGCGGATCGAGGTGATCCGAGGCCCCGGCTCGGCGGTGTACGGCGGGTACGCGTCGTTGGCGGTGGTGCAGGTGACGACCTTCGCCGGTGGCGGCTCGTTGGGCAGCCGGCTGGATGCCCGCGCCTCGTGGCTCGGCAGCGGCGCGTACGGGAGCCACGACCTCGGGTGGAGCGGCGGCTACCCGCTGGGCGAGCGCGGCCGCCTCGGCGTCACCGCGGTGGTGGGCCGGGGACGGCGAACCGACGGCGACTACGTCGGCGTCGATGGCCGCCCGGTCGACCTGACCGACGCGTCGGCCCTCGATCCGGCGCTGATCTCGACCGACCTACGGATCGGCGCATTGGCGGTCACGGGGATGGCGGAGCGGTACCACACGACTCACCGCACGAACTTCGGGGTGGCCTCGGAGGTCGACCGCGACGCGGACTTCGCCTCGGCCTCGGGCAGCGTGAGCTGGGAAGGCCGCCTGGCCGACCGGTGGACGCTGACGCCGCGCGCGTCGGCACAGTGGCAACGCCCCTGGTACTCCGTGCGCGACGTGCCTCCGCCGATCGCATCGACGGATCGAACGGACCGGGCGCTCGTCGGCATCGATCTCGTCGGCAAGCCCAGAGAGTGGGTGGATGTCCTGCTCGGCGGGGAGGCGGGGCGGACACACCTGCACGTGCCGGTGGACCAGCCGAAGTACTGGGTGGGCGACCAGCCGGAGGCGAGGTTCGCGTTCGGCGCCGCCTGGCTGCAGATGGTGGCCCATGGCCCGCCGGTGAACGTCGTCGGCGGGCTGCGGTACGACGCGAACGAGGGGTACGGTGGGGCGTTGAGCCCTCGGGTCGGGCTGACCCGAGCGTGGGACAACGCCCACGGGAAGGTTCAGATCAGCCGGGCGTTCCGCGCCCCCGGATTCCAGCAGTCGGCGTACGAGGTGGGGCCCGAGTGGTCCCGCACGGTGGAGGCGGAGCTCGGCGCGGGGCCGGCACCGTGGCTGTACGCGACCGCGAACGCGTTCGACGTGCGGCTGACCGACCAGCTCGTGTATCTCGTGCACACGGACCCGCAGACGGGGCGGGTGACCGAGGGCTACGTCAACGCTGGGAACGGCGGATCGCGGGGCGGCGAGCTCGAGGTGGTGGCGCAGACCGAGCGCGTCTCCGCCCGGGCGGGCTGGGCTGCGTTCGTGTCCACGGGCACAGGGGAGGCAGGGTTCGGCGTGCCCGGCCGGCCACAGGCGCACCTCGCGGTGCCGAACCACAAAGTCGTGGCCCGGACCTCGGTCGACGGCCCGCGCGGGATGTGGGTGAGCTCGGTGTGTACAGTGCTCGGTCCGCGCTGGGCAGTCGTCGGGGCGGATGCCGGGGGCGACCCGACGTACGATCGCCTCCCCACCGCGTGGCTGCTCGACCTGACGGTCGGGCTCGAGGACCTAGGGCGAACCGGGCTCACGCTGAGCCTCGACGCGCACGATCTGCTGAACCAGGCTCCTCCACTCGCGCAGCCGTACGCCAGCCTCCACACCCCCCTCCCGGGCGCGGGCCGGGACCTGGGCATCCGGTTGGGGGCGAGGTGGTGATCCTCCTCCTCGCGAGCCTCGCCGCCCTCGCCGCGCCGGAGCCCGTAGTGGACCGGATGGCGTTGGTGCTGGTGCGGGTGCTGGCCTACGACGCGTCACTCGAGCCCAGCGGGCCGTTGAAGATCGGCGTGTTCCCTGCATCCAGCGCCGACGGGGTGGCGGTGATCACCACCCTGAACGGCCTGGCGGGGGTCACGGTCGCCGGCCGGCCGATCGGGGCGCCGCGCGCGCTGGCCGGCGACGACCTCCCGCGGGAGCTGGCGGGCCTCGACGCCGTGGTCGTGTGCACGGGCGCGGACGAGCAGCTCGCCGCACTGGCGGTGGCGGCGCGGGCGGCCCACGTGCCGTTGCTGACCGTCCGGGCCGAGTACGTGGGCCGGGGGGCGGCGCTCGGAGTGCGAGCGGACGGTCCACGCCTGACCCTGCTGGTCGATCTGGGGGAGGCCGTGGCCCAAGGCTCGGCGTTCAGCGCGGACATGCTCCAGCTGGCGGAGCGCGTCGATCGGTGAAGCCGTTGGGTCGGGGGCGTGGTTGGCTCCAGCCCCAGACCATCCGCCAGGGTTCAGAACGGGAACTGAACCCCGGCCATCGCGGCGTACACGTCCGCGCCGTTCTCGTCGACGCCGTAGTGGCGGTACCCGATCGGCTCGAGCACCAGCGCGACGCTGTCGGGCTGCGTTCCGCCGATCTCGACCCCGAGCGCCGAACGGAGCATGAACGCGGTGCGGTTGTCCGTCGCCGAGCCGAACCACGTGTCGATCGACGAGAACCGGTACACCACGCCGAACCCGAGGTCCGCGTACAGCCGGACCTGACCGGCGGGCAGCAGCCGCCCGCGGATCGACGGCGCGAGCTCGAGCGCGGTGCTCCGCGTGTCGAACCCGAAGCCGTCCGTGCCCGAGGTCCCCGCCTCGATCGGGAACACCACACCGAACCCGAACAGGTCGTCGGACGCCACCGGCACCTCGAACCTCAGGCCCAGGCGCAGCGAGCTCGGATCGCCGGTGCCCGGGACGGCGCCGAACCCCAGCACGACCGAAGCATTCCCAGCGTTCTCGGGGGCCGCGAACGCGGAGGCGGCAAGCAGGACGGTGAACATGGATCCTCCCGACGGTCGGGTCGCTCCGTCGGAGTGACGACGCGATTCGACTCGGTCTACCAGTTTCATAGGTAATCGCGTCCACGTTTCCAAGTTTATACTGAGATTCCGCCTCAGCGGACCCCGAGGGTCGTCGGGAGGCTCGCCAGCACCTCCTCCAGCCTCGCGGGCTCGACCGGCTTGACCAGGTGGAGGTCGAACCCCGCCGCGTGGGTCCGCGCCAGGTCCTCGGCCGCGCCGTAGCCAGTGAGGGCGACGAGGTACGGCCGACCGAACCGGTGCCCGGCGCGGATCAGCCGTGCGACCTCGAGGCCGCTGACGCCCGCCATACCGATGTCGAGGAACACCACCTCGGGCGTCGGATCGGCCATCGCCGCGAGCGCGCCTGCACCGTCGTGCGCGACCCGCACCTCGTGCCCCATCAGCTCGAGCAGCGTCGCCATGCTCTGCGCCACGTCGAGGTCGTCGTCCACCACCAGCACCCGGCGACCGGGCGCACCCCCCACGACTCGGGGGATGTCGGCCTCGCTCACGTCCACCTCGAACGGGTGTGGCGACAGGGGCAGGTGCACCACGAACCGGCTGCCGGTGCCGGCCCCGTCGCTGTGTGCTTCGACCGACCCCCCGTGCAGCCCCACCAGCCGCCGAACCAGCGCCAGCCCGATCCCGAGCCCGCCGCCGCCGCGATCCGCGGTCCAGTCCGCCTGGCTGAACAAGTCCCACAGCCGGGGCTCGAGCTCGGCCGAGATCCCCACCCCGTCGTCGGCCACCTCGAGTGACGCGGTGCCCCCCTCGGCCGACACGGTGATCCGGATGTGCCCACCGGGGTCGGTGTACTTGATCGCGTTGGCCAGCAGGTTGTCGACGATCTGGTCCAGGCGGACCGGGTCGGCATACACCACCACCCCCTCGGGCGGGGTCGACACCTCCACCTGGTGGGACGCGCGCTCGATCAGGGGTTGCTCGAGCTCGACGAGCTGCCGGACGACCGCGCACAGATCGACCTGGCGCCGGCGCAGCGTGATGCGCCCGAGCCCGATGCGGGACACGTCGAGCAGGTCGTCGACGAGGCGGGTCATGTGGCGAACCTGCCGCTCGAGCATCCGGTGGGTCCGATGGACCGTCGGTGGATCTCCGTCCGACAACCGCAGGATCTCGAGCCCGTTCCGGATCGGGACCAGAGGGTTTCTGAGCTCGTGCGCGAGCACAGCCAGGAACTCGTTCTTTCGTGCATCGGCCGCGGCGAGCTCGGTCGCGCGCAGCTCGAGCTCGGCCGCGAGCCGTCGCGCGTCGGACACGTCCTCGATCGCCAGCAGCACCCGAGGCTCACCGGCGCCGACCAATCGCCGCCCGTTCACCGACCAGGTCCGGCGCTCGGGGCCCGCGCCGTGGGCCACTTCGTGGTCGACCAGCGTGTCACCGCGCCACAGGCGCTCGAGCAACGACGCGCCCGCCGAGCCCTCCAGCCACTCGACGCCGAGGGACGACACCCGCTCCCCCTCACACGCTCCCGCGGTCAGGCGGAAGCGTTGGTAGAACGCGCGGTTCGCCGACTGAACCCTCAGCTCGCCGTCGAGGACCACCAGGGGGTGCCGCACGGTCTCCACGATCGCGGTCACGTAGTCCCGCGCGTCGCGGAGCTGATCCTGCGCGCGCTTCGCGTCGTCGATGTCGACCAACACCACCACCGCGCCGTCGGTGTGGCCGTCGGTGGCGCGGTACGGGTGGACCCGCAGGGTGTACCACCGGCCGCCGTCGTGCCGGACCTCGCGCTCGACCACCCCGTCGTGGACGGCGACCTGGGCGCACACCTCCGGTAGGTCGGGCGCGCCGATCGGCAGCGCGAGCGACTGCAACGGCCGACCGACGTCGCTCTGTCGCAAGCCCAGCACCTGCGCTGCGGCGGGGGTGAACCGGCGGATCGCGAGCGCTCCGTCGAGCGCGACCATCGAGACGACGGCGCTGCCGAGCAGGTTGGTCAGATCGTCGGACAGAGCCATCAGGTCGTTGTTCCGGCCATGGAGCTGCTCGTTGACCGTCAACAGCTCCTCGTTGACGGACTGCAGCTCTTCTTTCGCCGTCTCGAGCTCTTCGTTGGTGCTCTGCAGCTCCTCGTTGCCGGACTGTACCTCCTCGTTCGCTGCGAGGAGCACGTCGTGTGCGGCGTCGTGGTCTTCGATCACGGTCTGGAGGTATGCGCGCGTGGTGGCGAGCTCCGCCTCGAGCCGGGTGACGTCGGCGGTGCGGCCGCGCGACCAGGGGGGCAACGAGCGGACCCACCTGGGCACCCAGGTCGGGGGTGAGGGCGGAGCTGCGTGGGGGTGGAACAGCACCAGGAAGGCGGGCTCGGAGCCCTCGTCGATCGACACCGGCAGGACGCGCAGG
>JBEBJC010000447.1:0-6660 GCA_040080105.1 Myxococcota bacterium | reverse complement strand
CGCACCGGCTGCAGGTCCCCGGGACGGACCACACGTTGGGGGACCTCGCCCGGGCGGCCGCGCGCGGGAGGTCGGTCGACCTGCCCGAGCACGGGATGGAGCCGATCCACGAGCTGTTCCCCCAGCTCGCGCGGGCCGGAGGGCGGTCGCGCTCCGGGCTCAAGCGCACCGCGCGCGCGGTGGTCACCCGCGCGCGCAAGTGGGGCGGCGACGCGCAGGCGCTGGCGGACTGGGGCAACGACCCGCCCGAGTGGCTCGCCACGGTCGACCGGGAGCGCGAGGAGAAGGTGGCGGCGTGGGGCGCGCTGGTCGACACCGGAGTGCGCCCCGAGCTCGAGCTGCGGGCGCTGCTCGAGCTCGCGAAGTCGCTGTGACGGCGCCCGTCGGTCCTAACGCCACGTCCGGGTGACGATCGCGGCCTCCCAGTGCAGGCCGTCGAAGCTCTGCAGCGGGAGCGCGCCCGGGTCGACGCCGTCGAGGCACCGCACGTTCACGTCGACCAGGTGTGGATCGGACCGCGGTCGGCGGAACGGCGACACGCCGCACACCCCACAGAACGTGTTGTGCGACGTCCGCGTCCCGAACTGGTAGTCCCGCAGCGCGCCCTGCCCGGTGAGCAGCCGGAAGTGCGCCGGGTCCACGTTCCAATGGACGAACCCGGTGCGCCCGCACCACGAGCAGTTGCACACCACCACGTGCTCGAGCTCGCCGTCCGCCTCGAAGGTCACGGCGCCGCAGTGGCAGGATCCGCGGTGGGTCATGTGGCCCCGTAACGGGGAAGCGGCGCAGGCGGTGGCTACTGCACGGCCTCGCGCCAATAGGCCAGGGTCTCGTCTCCGATGACGTCACCGTGGGTGACGTAGAGCTCCTCGAGCATCCGGTGCAGCGCCAGGGCATGGGTACGCAGGCCGAGGAGGCACGCGCACTTCAGGATTCGGGTGATCCGCAGGTGGTTGTGGTCGTACTCGTTCAGCCAGTACCGCGACTGCGCTCCGAAGCTGTCCGCCTTCACCACCGACACCTCGCCGTCTGCTTCGGTGAAGGAGAACCCGTAGAACGCGAGGATCCGCCGGAACGACCGACGGAGCTGGTCCTGCAGTCGCGGAGTGGCTCGGAACAGGAGGATGGTCTCGGCGTCGAGGATCGGCGCACGACGGTTGTACGCGCTCCTCTCCTGCAGCGGGAACACCCACTGGATGTAGTCGTGGACCTGTTCGAGTTGGTCGTCGGGCCACGACAGGATCTGGTCGAGGGTCCTGCCGTCGTGGTCCGACCCGCGGCCCGAGTAGAAGTCGATGAGCGGCTTGTTCATGTGGCACCTGACCAGTCCATCGAGCCTCCGCCTATCCCTAGCGTCGGGGTGCGGCAGCGACCTCCCGGACGCGGGGGTATCGTCGCGGAATGGAGGCCGGATGACGGCGATGATCCTCGCGGCGTTGTTCGCGTGCGACGAGAAGAGCGACGGTCGCGACACCCCCGCGGACGCAGATGCGGACACCGACACCGACACCGACGCCGACACCGACACCGACGCCGACACGGACGCCGACGCCGACACCGACGCCGACACCGATCCATGTGGGGTGATCCCCACGTTCGCCGACGGGCTGTCGCCCACGGTGGAGGTCCACGTGTCGCCCACGGGCTCCGACGGCAGCGGGGACGGCTCGGCAGGCGCGCCGTACGCGAGCCTCGACCGAGCCATCGAGGACGCGGGCCCGGGCACCTCGATCGTCCTCGCGCCGGGGACCTACCCTGGCGGGACATGGATCGAAGAGCTCCGCGGCACCGCGACCGCGCCCATTTGGATCGGCGGCGAGGCGGGGGAGCGCCCCGTGTTGTCTGGCGGGACCTCGGGCCTGATGTTGTCCCGCGTGTCGCACCTCGTGATCCACGACCTGCTGCTGTCCGGTGCGTCACAGAACGGCCTGAACTGCGACGACGGCGGGGACACCGCGAACCCGCTCGCCACCCACCACGTGGTGTTCCGCGACGTCGTCATCCGCGACGTGGGCTCCAGCGGGAACGAGGACTGCCTGAAGTTGTCGGGGGTCGACGAGTTCGTGGTGCTCGACTCCGAGTTCGAGAACTGCGGGGACGGCGGCAGCGGGATCGACCAAGTCGGTTGCCACCACGGGGTCGTGGCGCGGAACACGTTCTTCGACGCCGGCTCGAACGCAGTGCAGACCAAGGGAGGGTCGGAGGACATCGAGATCCGGTGGAACACGATCTTCGACGCGCGAGATCGGGCGCTGAACCTCGGTGGCTCCACCGATCTGCAGTACTTCCGCCCCCCGGTGGGTGGGTCGGGCAACGCCGAGGCCCGCGACATCCGGGCGGTGGCGAACGTGCTGTCGGGCGGGGACGCCGCGATCGCGTTCGTGGGGTGTGTGGACTGCCTCGTCGCCCACAACACGATCGTCGACCCCGCGAACTGGACGTTCCGCATCCTTCAGGAGACCGTCGACCCGTCGTTCCTGCCGGCGTCCGGCGGGCGGGTGGTCAACAACCTCGTGTCGTTCCAGCGGTCGGTGGTGACCACCGACGTGAACGTCGGGCCCGACGTGGACGCGGAGTCGTTCACCTGGGAGACGAACTGGTTCTACGCGACCGACGACCCCGGGGCGTCGGCTCCGGACGTGCCGGGGACCGAGTCCGGCACGATGTCCGGCACCGACCCGCTCCTGGACTTCGGGTACGGCCTGCAGCCCGGGAGCCCCGCGATCGGCGTCGGCACTCCCGGAGTCGACGTGCTCGGCGACTTCACCGGCGGGTGCTGGGCGGCGCCGCCCGCAGTGGGCGCGCACGAGGGCTAGTTGCTGCAGCGGGTCGCCGCCGTGCACAGCACAGGATCGCGCAGGGCGCGGGGAGAGCGCAGAGAGGCCCGCGCCGGGGCGACCCCCAGCGTGAGCACGCCCGAGAGCGCGCACGTCGAGGGCACGGTGCACGGGTGTCAGTCAGCCCTTGAACGCCGCGAGCGCTATCGCGGGCAACTTGAGCCACCCGGGCGCCGCTTCGAACCGGGTCATGGCCCGACCGAGCGCGAGGTTGTTGTGGTGGTCGGTGAACCACGCCGGCGTCGGTGAGATCACGAACGGCGCCCGCACCACCGACTTCTGCGGGTGGTCGAGCAGCAGGCCGTTGTGCACCACCCCCCGGCCGGACTGGATGTCGTCGAGCGGGTGGCCGGGGAACGCGCCCCAGGTGGCGTTGACCAGCCCGTAGTTCAGCCCGGTCCAGCAGTTGATCCCGATCGCTCCGTACCGCAGGTCCGCGATCCCCTGGTCGAACGAGGCGCCGAGCTCCTTCTCGGTGCGCGGATCGATCAACACGTTGATCGACAGGGTGCCCCAGCACTCGTCGTTCGCGAACGGCACGGCGGCCGCGAGGTACTCCGCCGCGGTGGTGGCCTCGAGCTCGACGAAGCTGAAGATGCCGCACCACGGCTCGTTCTCGAGCGCGTACTCCCCCTTGTGCGGAGACACCCCGCGCAACACGGTCCACGGCAGCTCGCCGGCCCGCGGCGCGCCGAGCTTCAGCGAGTCCGGGTACTTCGCGGTGAACCGCTCCCACGTCGCCTGGGCGGTCGGGTAGTACGCCCGGCGGGTCGGCGTGGCGGCGAGCCGCTCCTGCACCGCGGCCACGAACCGCTCGCGCAGCGCCCACCCCCGCGCCACCACGATCAGCCGCGCCCCGTTGCAATTGAACCCGCAGTTGTACGCCAACATCGAGGCCACCTGCCGGGCTTGGAACGCGAGCTCGGCGTCGGTCCACGCGCCCGGCACCACCAGCACCGGCGACACGCAGCCGAGCTCGCTCGAAACGGGCTTCGTGAGCCGCGGCGTGCCGGCCTTCTTGTTCGCCTCACCCTCGGCCCCGGGTCCCCACACGATCGCGTCGTGCGCGGCGGCCGACCCGGTGATGTGGATGCTGGTGACGAGGGGGTGGTCGGTCAGGTGTTTGCCCACCTCGACCCCGCCGTAGCAGATCTCGAGCGCTCCGATCTCGACCAGCGGACGTAGCGCGTCGGCGATCACCGGTCCGAGCGCCTCGTTGACCGGGTTCATCTTCAGGATGCACACCTCGTCGTCGACGACGAGCTTGTACAACACGTCCATCGGCGGGATCGAGCTCTGGTTCCCGGCGCCGAGCACCACGCAGATGCCGCCGTCGCCGCCGCGGCCGGCCGCCTTCTCGCGGTAGATCCGGCCCTGGGTCGGCTCGTGGCCGGGCTCGATCCACAGGTCGCAGGTGATGCCGGTGAGCAGCGCCTGGTCGAGCAGGTTCTGCGGGAACACCCGCGCCACCCACTGGCCGGACGGGCGCTGCCAGGTCTTGGGCAGCGCGGGTCGGCCGCCGGCCTCCAGCGCCTCGGCGTACAGGCGGAGGTTGCGCATCGTGGCGAGGGTGCCGGCCAGGTACTCCTCGCCGTGCCCGTTGGACCCGAGCTCGTAGCCCTTGATCGCGCAGGCGACCTCGGCCCACCGATCCATCACCGCCAGCGTGGTGTCGAGGCACCGGCGGAGCACCGCCGCGCGCTCGGCGGGCGCGCGCGCGACCCACGCGGGGCGTCCGTGGGCGAGGCGCGCGAGCATCCCGTCGACCTCGGACGACGGGGTGGCGGCGACGGGCGGGGCAGCGGCGGGTGCGACCATGGGAGCTCCTGAGAGCCGGCGGCGTAACGCGGGACTGCCGGGATCGCACTGACGAATTCCGGCGGATGTTGCTGGATGATCTGGCTGTCCTCCTAATATTCCTCGACAGGTATATTCCAGAAAGAGTATATACTGGTCATGGTCCACACGTTCCATGCCCTGGGTGACGGCCACCGGTTGCGGATCGTCGAGCTGTTGCGCGACGGGCCGCAGCCGGTGGGGGTGATCGGAGAGCGCCTCCAGCTCGCGCAGCCGCAGGTGTCGAAGCACCTCAAGGTGCTGCGCACGGCCGGGCTCGTCGCGGTGGAGGCCCGCGCGCAGCAGCGGATCTACGCGCTCGCCCCCGCCACGTTCGCCGAGCTCCACGGCTGGCTCGAGCGCTACCGGGCGCTGTGGGACGAGCGGTTCGACGCGTTGGAACAAGTGCTCGCAGACCTCGAGACCCAGGAGTCCAGATGACGTTCGCAGACCCGACCACCGTCCACCTCGACGGCGACACCGACATCGTCGCGTCGCGCCGGTTCGACGCCCCGCTGCACCGCGTGTACCGCGCGCTGCACGAGCCGGAGCTGGTCCGCCGGTGGTGGTGCCCGCAGAGCCGCGGACGGATGACCGAGTGCACGATCGAGTTCCGCGTCGGCGGGAGCTGGCGGTTCGCGATGGAGACGCTCGACGGACGGCCGGTCGGGTTCTCCGGGAAGTACCTCGAGATCTCGGACACCCGCGTGGTCAACACCGAGGTGTTCGACCCGTTCCCCGACCTGGCGGCGGTGGTGACCACCACGCTGGAGGAGGCCGGCGGGCAAACCCTCCTGACGGTGCGGTCGCGGTATCCGTCGCGCGAGGTCCGCGACATGGTGGTCGCCACCGGGATGGAGGACGGGATGCGCGAGTCGTGGCGCCAGCTCGGCGACGTGGTGACCGGATAGGAGGGCTCGGGGGCGGGCATGCGGGTCGAGCGGGGGGAGATCGTGCTCCACCAGCACCTCGTGATGACGGAGCACGGGCCGGTCACGCTGACCCCGAGCGAGCGGCAGCTCCTCGAGTACCTCACCGCGCGCCCCCACCAGGTGGTGCCGCTCGAGGAGGTGCTCGAGGTGGTGTGGGGGTACGCGCCGCACAGCCGCTCCCAGGCCGTACACGTCGCGATCCGCCGGCTCCGGCGCAAGATCGAGGTCGACCCGACCCGCCCGCGGCACCTGAAGACCGTCGCGGGCGCGGGGTGGATGTTCGAGCCGCTCCCCGCCGCCACCGTCGGGCTGATCGGCCGCGCGCTCGACCGGGAGCGCCTCGAGGCCGCGCTCGCGGAGGCCCACCGGGTCTGCCTCACCGGGCCGCCCGGGATCGGCAAGACCGCGCTGGCGCGGGCGCTGGGCCGCGGACCGGTGGTGGAGCTCGGCGGTGCCCCGACGTTCGACGAGGCGCTCGCGCGGATTGCGTCGGCGGTGTCGTGTCGGGTCGACGAGCTCGCGGAGCGGCTCGGCGGGCGCGCAACGATCGTGGTGCTCGACCAGGCCGAGCACCTCGTCGAGCCGCTCGGCGACTGGCTCGAGGCCGTCCCAGCCACGTTCCGCTGCCTGATCACGTCCCGCCGGCCGATCCGGCGCACGTCGCGCCTCCCGCTCGGCCCACTCGCCCTGCAGGACGCGCGCGAGCTGTTCGTGCAGCGCGCCCGCGCCGTGGGGCGGGACACCGCGGCCGAGCCCCGGGCCATCGAGGAGCTCGTGGAGCTGCTCGACCGGAATCCGCTGGCGATCGAGCTCGCCGCCGCCCGGGCGCGCGGCTTCGGACCCGCCGCCCTCGCGCGCCACCTCCGGCAGGACCCGCTGCCGGCGCTCGACGGCCTCGCGGCGACGCTGCGGTGGAGCTGGGACCAGCTCGGGGACCGCCGCCGGCACCTCGCGGCGCTGGTCGCGTTCCCCGGGAGCTTCGACGCGGAGTCTGCCGCGGCCGTACTCGACGACCCAGGCGTGGTACGGATCCTGGACGAGCTGTTGGACCACGG
>JBEBJC010000446.1:0-6665 GCA_040080105.1 Myxococcota bacterium | reverse complement strand
ACCCCCGACGACGCGGTGGGGTTCTCCATGTCGTCGACCGGCACCACGATCTGCAGGTCGAGCCGCGGAGGGCCGGCCGCGTCGACGATCTCGACCGGGCGATCCCCCCCGAGGAACCGCGCGATCTCCTCCAGCGGGCGCTGGGTCGCCGACAAGCCGATCCGCTGCGGGTCGCGTTGGGTGACCTCCGACAGCCGCTCCAGTGACAGCGACAGGTGCACGCCCCGCTTGGTGCCGGCCATCACGTGGATCTCGTCGACGATCACCGTGTCGACCGACGCCAGCGTGCGGCTCGCGCCCGAGCCGAGCAGCAGGAACAGCGACTCCGGCGTGGTCACCAGGATGTCGCCCGGCTCCCGCAGCTGCGCTCGCCGGTCTCGCGCGGAGGTGTCTCCGGTGCGCACGTCGACCCGGATCGCCCGGGTGGGCCGACCGGCCCGGCTGGCGGCGTTCGCGATCCCGATCAACGGCGCGCGCAAGTTCCGCTCGATGTCGTACACCAGGGCCTTCAACGGCGAGACGTACAGCACCCGCACCCCGGGCGGCGCGTCGAGCGGCAGGCGCGCGAGCGCGTCGATCGCGGACAAGAACGCGGCGAGCGTCTTGCCGGATCCGGTGGGCGCCAGGAGCAACGTGTGGCGCCCGGTGGTGATCGGCTCCCACCCGCGCCGCTGGACGTCGGTCGGCGCGGCGAACGCGGCGGTGAACCAGTCTCGGACAGCGGGATCGAACGACGCCAGGTCGAACATCCGCCCCCGTATCGCGCAGCGCGGGGCGCTTGGCAATCCGGCGTCACAACGGGTAGACTACGACCCTTCGCGACCGAGATGGAGCGCCGAAATGCACCGCCTGCTGATCCTCACCGGTATCTTGTTCACGCTGTCCGCTTGCACCAGCTACCCGTACGTCGCCCTGATGGACGGCGACTGGGCCGGCACCGCCAACGAGCAGACGGGCGCCGCGTACACGATGGTGGCGAGCTTCGACTACGACGAGGAAGAGGAGAAGTTCCCGTTCACCGGCCAGGCCGATGTCGATGGGTGGATCTACGGCGTGTACAGCGCCGAGTCCGACAAGGAAGGCGCGAACGTCGAGATGGCGAACCCGCTCGGCGCCCGGTACCTGAAGTTGAGCGCCGTCACGGTCGAAGAAGAGACCAAGATGAAGGGCAACTTCGAGATCAACGTGTGCTACGCCACCGACCCGCAGGGCGTCGGCCCCGGCTGCCTGCTCAAGGGCAACTTCAACGCCGAGATGCAGTAGCCAGCACACGCGTTCGGTGTGCCGAGCCGCCTCTCCACCCTCCCCCATCGGGAGGGAGGGTTGGGTCGATGGGGCTCCCGCGCAGCCTCAGATGCGGCGAAGCTTCATCTGCACGTCGCCCGACCAGTGGTTGGTGAACCCGCGCACGCAGGTGGCGAGGTACCGGTCGTAGTCGTCGTACACCTGGTCGCCCCAGGTGGAGCGGATCGTGCGCTCGTGCAGCTGCAGCCGGCGGTGCCACTCGGCGGTCGTCTTCAGGTAGTCCTTGCGACGCATGGTGAGCACCTCGAGCTCCCAGCTCGGGCTGATCGCCTGCACCAGCTCCTCGATCCGCGGGTTCAGGCCGCCCGGGAAGATCACGTCGGCGGTGAACGCCAGGTCTTCGAGGTCCTTCCGGTTCCGCGGGATCCGGTTCCGCAGGATCGCCTGGAACCCGAACGCCGCGCCCGGCTCGACCCACTGGGCGAGCGTGTCGAAGTACTTGCGGTACAGCTCGACCGCGAGGCCCTGGCGCGCCTGCGCCGGCGAGCACAGGTGGTCGATCATCTCGATCGAGATCAGCCCGTCGTACTTGAACGGGGGCTGGTACAGCGCGTAGTCCTGGAGCCAGAACTTCGCCTTCGCCTCGGGCAGGCCGCGGTCGTGGCAGTACGCGAGCTGCTCGGTCGACAGCGTGATGCCGTGGGCTTCCTTGATCCCGTACCGCACGCAGCACTCGATCGCCGAGCCCCAGCCGCAGCCGATGTCGAGCACCGTCTTGTCCGCGTCGAGCTCGGCGTACCCGTACAGCACGCGGAGCTTGTTCTCCTGGGCCTCTTCGAGCGACCACTCCTCCCGGTCCCAGGCCGCCGAGGTGTAGTGCATGTTCTCGTCGAGCCAAAGCCGGAAGAAGTCGTTCGACACACTGTAGCTGCGATCGATTTCCGCCTGCGTGCTGGTCATGGGAACCCCGTGGTCAGGACCCACCCTTTAGAAGGGAAACCGGACCCCGTCAAACGCGGCGGGACGCGCCGTCACCGCGCGTCACGGCGACAAGAACAGCTTGCGGGTCTTGTCCTTGAGCATCGCGAACATCAGGACCAGCCCGAACAAGCAGCACCCGGTGGGCAGGTACAGCGCCCCGAGGCCGACCGAGACGAACCACGCCCACTTCTTTCCGCGCCCGAGCCCGCTGGCCGCCGCCAGGTTCAGCACGCCCATCCCCACCCCGAGGACCAGCGACACCGCGGTGTACACGATGGTCATCACGATTCCGAGCGTTCGCTGCTCGGGATCCGACAGGAACGGCAGCCCCATCAGCGGGCCGAGCGCCACGCCCAGCGCGAGGTACACGAGGCCGCAGAACCACAGGGTCGTGCGGGCGTAGCCGACCCACGGATCGAGGGCGATCTCGATCGCGCGCTCCTCCGGATCGGTCGGCACCAGGTAGTCGTCAGACATGCCCCCCCGACTAACCGGCGCTCGGGGAGTTGACCGGGTCTCTACCCCTTGGTAGAGAGCTCTCTACCAACTGGTAGACGATGTCCGCCCTCCCCGACCCGATCGACGTTCGAACCCGAATCCTGCACCAGGCGACCCGCCTGTTCGCCACCCACGGCTATGCGGCGACCGCGATCGAGGAGATCGCGCAGGCGGCGGGGATCAAGCGGCCCACGCTGGTGTACCACTTCGGCTCGAAGCCCCAGCTGCGCGACGCCGTGCTCGGGGCGCTGATGACCCACTGGCGCGACGAGCTGCCCCGCCTCCTCGCCGCCGCCACCACCGGCAGCGACCGCCTCCGCAGCGGGTTCATGGCGTTGGTGTCGTTCTTCCGCGACGATCGCCACCGCGCCCGGCTGCTGATCCGCGAGATGCTGGATCGCCCGGAAGAAATGACGGCACTGTTCAAAATTCACCTGCACCCGCTCACCGCGCTGGTCACCGACTACATCCGCCAAGGTCAGGCCGAAGGTCGGATCCGGGCCGCGGTCGATCCCGAGGCGTTCGTGGTCCACCTGGTGAACGCGGTGATCTCGACCACCGCGCTCACCGAGCTGCCGCACCTGGTCGCCCCTGCGCCGGACGAGGAGCGGGAGCTCGCCGAGCTGTTCCGCATCGTCCGCACGAGCTTGTTCAACGAGTCGATCCGGGGGTCCCGCACCCCACCCACCGCCCCGTAGGAGCATACGATGGCCAACTTCTACGACGACAACGAGGATCTCCAGTTCTACCTGGACCGGGGGATCGACTGGGAGCCGCTGGTGCGGCTCACCGAGTACGACTTCCGCAGCCCCGGCGGTCCGCGCACCACCGAGGAGGCGGTCGGGTTCTACAGGGACACCCTGCGGTTCGTCGGCGGGTTCGTCGCCGACGAGATCGCGGCGAACTCGGCCGCGCTCGACAAGGCCCACCCGAAGCTGGTGGGCGGCGAGGTCCAGTACCCGCCGGTGATGACCGACCTGTTCGCGAAGCTGAACGGGCTCGAGCTGCACGGGCTGTCGGTTCCGCGGGAGCTCGGCGGGCTGAACGCCCCGCTCGTGGTGTTCCAGATGACGAACGAGCTGTTCGCGCGGGCCGACGTGTCGATCTGCGCGCACCACGGGTTCCACGGCGGGATGGCGATGGCCGCCCTGGTGTACTCGATCGTCGAAGGGACCACGTCGTTCGATCCGGGGTTGCCCGGGATCACCGACACCCGGTTCCGCGAGGTGGTGGACTCGATCCTCGCAGGCCAGGCGTGGGGAAGCATGGACATCACCGAGCCCCACGCCGGGTCGGACATGGCGAACCTGCGGACCCGGGGTGAGCTCGGCGAAGACGGCCAGTGGCGCGTGACCGGGCAGAAGATCTTCATCACCTCGGGCCACGGGCGGTGGCACTTCGTGATCGCGCGCACCGAGCCGTCCACCGGCGCTGGCCTCGGCCTCGACGGCCTGTCGATGTTCCTGGTGCCGGCGTTCGACGCGGCGGGCGTCCGCACCCACACGTCGCTCGACGCGGTGGAAGCGAAGCTCGGCCACCACGGCTCCGCCACGGTGGCGATCAGCTTCGACCGCGCGCCGGCGCACCTGATCGGGGCGCGGGGCAAGGGGTTCGAGGCGATGTTGTTGCTGATGAACGGCGCCCGGGTCGGCGTGGGGTTCGAGGCGCTGGGACTGGCCGAGGCGGCGTACCGGATGGCGAAGCGGTACGCCGCCGAGCGCCCGTCGATGGGCAAGACCATCGATCGACACGAGCTCGTCGCCGACTACCTCGACGAGGCGAGGACCGACCTGCAGGCGATCCGCGCGCTCGCGATGTCCGCCGGGGTTCAGGACGAGATCGCCCAGAAGCTCGGGATCCGCCTCCGGTTCATGCCTCCGGCCGACCCCGCCGAGCGCGAGCGGATGGAGGCCGATCTCCGGCGGTACCGGCGCCGGTCGCGCCACCTCACCCCGCTGCTGAAGTACCTGGCGAGTGAGAAGGCGGTCGAGATCGCGAGGAAGAACGTCCAGATCCACGGAGGGTCCGGCTACATCGTCGAGTACGGCGCGGAGAAGTTGCTGCGAGACGCGGTGGTGATGCCGATCTACGAGGGCACGAGCCAGATCCAGTCGTTGATGGCGATGAAGGACAACCTGATGGCTGCGGTGAAGCACCCGCGGTCGTTCGTGCGGGACGCGGCGGCCGCACGATGGCGCTCGGTGTCGGCGCGCGACGTTCACGACCGGAGGGTCGCGGGCGTTCAGAGCTCCGGGTTCCAGGCGATCCAGTTCCTGCTGTCCCGCCTCGCCGGACACAAGCTGCGCGAGCTGCGCGGACAGCCGATGGGTCAGTGGAGCGCCGCGCTGCGGTCGTTCGATCCGAAGCGGGACTTCGCGCTGGCGATGCTGCACGCCGAGCGCCTCACCCGGATCTTGATCGACGGGGCCGTCGCCGAGACGCTGCTCGATCAGGGCCGCCGTCACCCGGACCGGCTCGAGCTGCTGGACCGGTGGCTCGAGCGCGCCGAGCCGCGCAGCCGGTTCCTGCTCGACGAGATCACCACCACCGGCTCGCGCCTGCTCCGCGATCTGGGTCACGCAGAGAGCGAGCCGGCCGCGGCCTCGCAGGCGGCGAAGTGATGGTCTCGCGTCGCCACGTGCTCCAACAGGGTCCGGTCCTGCGCGCGCTGGTCGAGGCGGCGCTCGCCGCGACCCGCCCTCGCCCCGCCGGCTCCGCCGCAGGCCCAGGCCCGGCGCTCACCGACACTGTCCGAGCGCGCCCGGAAGCGCTGGTGCGGGACTACGTGCGCCACTGCGGGGGTGACCCCGGGTGGTACCGGGGGATCGTGCCGGCCCACCTGTTCCCCCAGTGGGGGTTCCCGCTGCTCACCCGGACCCTGCGCGCCGTCCCGTACGATCTTCGGCGGGCCCTGAACGGCGGCTGCCGGATCGAGATCCACGAGCCGCTGCCGGCGGGCGAGCCGCTCGAGCTCGAGGCCGCGATCGAAGGCATCGACGACAACGGCTCGCGCGCGGTGATCCGAAACCGCCTCACCACCGGGACCCGCTCGTCGCCGCGCGCGATCGACGCGTGGATGTACGCGGTCGTCCCGCTGGCGAAGTCCTCTGGCGCCAAGGAGCGGCCGCGGGTCCCGTCCGACGCCCACGAGCTCGGGTGGTGGAAGCTCACGCCGGCGCACGCGGTCGACTTCGCGGTGTTGACCGGCGACTTCAACCCGGTCCACTGGCTCGCCCCGTACGCGCGGGCCGCGGGGTTCAGGAACACCATCCTGCACGGCTTCGCCACCCTGGGGCGGGCGATCGAGGGCCTGAACCGCAACCGGTTCGCCGGCGACACCTCCCGCCTCGCGGTGATCGACGTGAAGTTCACCCGCCCGATGGTGCTGCCGGCCAGCGTCGGCCTGTACGTACGGCCCGCCGAGGGGTGCACCGAGCTGTTCGTGGGCGCCGGGCCCGGCGGCGCGGCGATGTTGACCGGTTCGTTCCAGGAGCGCGTCGATGGCTGATTTCCTTTTGCAGATCTCGTCCAACAAGCGCGCCCGCCAGGTGGTGCAGACGCTGGGCCTGCCCCTCCCGATGCCCGAGCGGCTCGAGCGCGCGCCCGAGGCGTGGTCCGAGCGGCCGCTGCACGACCGTCCGGTGGTCGTGGGCTCGGGCCCCGCACCCGAGCTCACCGCCGAGCTGGCGCGGGCGCTCACCGCCGCCGGGGCCGACCCGTGGGTGGTGGGCGGCGCGGACACCCTCGCGGCGTGGCGCGCCGCCGGAGAAGGGTGGGGCCGGCCGCCCCACGACGCGAACGCCGCCGGACCCGAGCGGCCGTGGGCGCTGGTGCTCGACGCCAGCGGCGCGGCGAGCCCGGAGGACCTGCGCGCGCTGTACGACTTCTTCCAGCCGCGGGTGCGCTCGATCGCCCGCAGCGGGCGGCTGGTGGTGCTGGGG
>JBEBJC010000445.1:0-6667 GCA_040080105.1 Myxococcota bacterium | reverse complement strand
GGTGTGCAGCTCCTCCCCCGTGGGGGCGGGTGGGACGACGCGTTCACCACCCCGATCGGGCGCAGCGCCCCGTTCGACCATGCGCGCGAGTGGGCGGGGCCCGGGTGGTACGCGGTCGACCTGACCGACGACGGGACCGCAGTCCAGATCGCGGCCACCCGCCGCGGCGCGCTGCACCGGTACACGTTCGCTCCCGGGGCGACCCCGGTGGTGGTGCTCGACCTCGGGTTCACCTTGTCCGGGGTCGAGATCGGCGACGACTCGTCGATCACGTTCGACCCAGCGGCGTCGGAGCTCGCCGGGTTTCAGCGGCTGATCGGGGGGTACAGCGGCAGGTTCGGCGGGCTGCAGACCTGGTTCGTCGCGTCGTTCGATCCCCCGCCGACGGGCGGCGGCGCGTGGTCGGACCCCGGCGCACCCGACGCGGCCGCGCGGGTCGGAGCGGGCGCCGCTGCCGGGGCGTGGGTGTCGTTCCCGCCGGGCACCGCCGAGGTGACGGTGCGGGTCGCCCTGTCCACGGTCGACCTGGAAGGGGCGCGGGCCAACCTCGCCGCCGAGCTGCCGCCGTCGCTCGGGGTGGGGGAGCCTGCGTTCGCGGCGGTCCGCGACGCCGCGCGCGCGGAGTGGGCCGCCGAGCTCGACCAGGTCCGACTGTTCGGCGGGATCCCCGACGAGGACACCGTGCGGACCGTGTTCCACACCGCCCAGTACCACACGATGATGATGCCGCGGACGTTCTCGGACGTGGACGGCCGGTACCGCGGCATCGACGGCGAGGTCCACCCCGACGCGCCCGAGGGGTACGTGACCGACCTGTCGCTGTGGGACACGTTCCGGACCACCCACCCGTGGCTGTTGCTGACCCAGCCCGAACGCCAGCGGGAAGTGCTGCGCAGCTTGGTCCGGATGACCGTCGACGGCGGCGCCACCCCGCGGTGGCCGCTCGGGCACGGCTACACCGGCGGGATGATCGGCTCGCCGGGCACGATCGTGTTCGCCGACGCCGCGCTGAAGGGCCTGGGCGAAGGGTGGGACCAGGACGTCGCGTTCGAGGCTTCGGTCGCGCAGGCCACCGGGCCCACCCCGCCCGAGTCGCGCGGCGGGATCGAGGATTGGACCACGATCGGCTACGTCAGCTCGACCTACGGGGCCGGGGCGTCGCTCACCCTCGAGTACGCGTGGGCCGACGCGGCGCTGGCCCGGTGGGCCGACGCACGCGGGGACACCGAGGCCGCGGCGGTCGCGTGGGACGGCGCGGGCCGGTGGCGGAACACGTGGGACCCAGCCACCCGGTTCTTCCGCGCGCGCGCCCCGGACGGGACGTTCGCCGAGTTCGACGGCGAGCTGGTGTGGTCGAGCGACTACGTCGAGGGCAACGCCTGGCACTACCGGTGGACCGTCCCGCACGACGTGGACGGGATGATCGAGCTGCAGAACGGAGGGGACCGCGCCGCGTTCCTGACCGAGCTCGCCGCGTATTGGGATCGGGTGTACGCGGAGCCCGACGACGCCTGGCCCGACGACTGGTACTGGCACGGGAACGAGCCGGTGCTGCACTACGCGTGGCTCGGCTCACTCGCCGGGGCGCCGGAGCTGACCGCAGAGGCGAGCCGATGGGTCGCCACCCACCGGTACGCCGCAGATCCAGTGGGGCTCGACGGCAACGACGACGCGGGGACGTTGTCGGCGTGGTACCTGTGGGCGGCGATCGGGCTGTACCCGGTGGCGGGGACCGACCTGTACGCGGTCGGCGCCCCGCTGGTCGACCGGGCGGAGATCGACACCGAGTGGGGGCGGATCACCATCGAGGGGTCCGGCGAGGCGCTGCCGGCGACGATCGAGCTCGACGGCGCCCCGCTCGGTGGGACGGTGACCCACGACCAGCTGCTCGGCGGGACGCTGACGTTCGACGGACACGCCCGGTCGGACCGAGCGTGGTAGGGTGCCGGGCCGGGAGGGACGGATGTCGCAGGTCGGGACGGCGGAGCGGCCGCTGAAGGTCGCGGTGGTCGGCGCGGGGCCGTCGGGGTTCTACGCGGCGGCTGCGCTGTTCGCGTCTCCGCTGGTGGTCGAGGTCGACATGATCGACCGGCTGCCCACCCCGTTCGGTTTGGTGCGCGGCGGGGTCGCGCCGGATCACCAGAACATCAAGGCGGTGATCCGCGCGTACGACAAGACGGCCGCACACGAGCGGTTCCGGTTCTTGGGCCACGTGGCGGTCGGCACCGACGTGACGTTGGACCAGCTGCTCGCCGCGTACGACCACGTCGTGCTGGCCGTCGGGTGCGAGAGCGCGAACAACCTCGGCATCCCCGGCGAGGACCTCCCGGGCAGCCACTCGGCCACCGAGTTCGTCGGGTGGTACAACGGCCACCCCGACCACAAGGATCGCGACTTCGACCTGTCGGCCCCGGCGGCGGTGGTGGTCGGCGTCGGGAACGTCGCGATGGACGTGGCGCGGATCCTGGTCGCCGATCGCGACGATCTCGCGAAGACCGACATCGCGCACCACGCGCTCGAGCAGCTCCGCGCGTCGAAGATCACCGACGTGTACGTGCTCGGCCGCCGCGGGGCTGCCCAGGCCGCGTTCTCGCCGGCCGAGATCAAGGAGATCGCCGAGCTGCCCGGGGTCGACCTGGTGGTGTCGTCGGAGGACGTGATGCTCGACCCGAGCTCGAGCGCGTTCGTCGAGGGGGCCGACAAGACGGTGAAGCAGAACGTGGCGTTCCTGAAGGAGATCGCCGGGCGCACCACCACCTGCGCCAAGCGGGTCCACCTGCGGCTGCTCACGAGCCCGATCGCGATCAAGGGCGACGGCAAGGTCGAGGCGATCGAGGTGGGCCGGAACGAGATCGTCGATCGCGGAGGCCGCCTCGAGGCGGTGGACACGGGCGAGCGCGAGACCATCAAGGCCGGGCTCGTGTTCCGCGCGGTCGGGTACCGAGGCAAGCCGCTCCCCGGCTGCCCGTTCGAGGAGCGAACCGGCACCATCCCGAACGACGGCGGCCGCGTCCGCGGTCCCGCGGGGGTGATCGACCGCCTTTACGTGGTCGGGTGGGCGAAGCGCGGCCCGCAGGGGTTGATCGGCACGAACCGCGCCGACAGCAAGGACACGGTCGAGCGGATGCTGGAGGACGTGGCCCGGCTCGAGCCGCGGCCGCTCGAGCCGCTCACCCTGCCACACGCGGTGTCGTGGGACGACTGGAACCGGCTCGACGCCCACGAGGTGAACCGCGGGCAGGAGCGGTCGAAGATCCGTGAGAAGTTCGTCGAGGTGGCCGAGATGCTCGCCACCTTGCGGAACAGCTGACCAGGGCCTGTGGTAGCCTCGGAGGACTGAGGAGGGGGCCATTCGGGACGTCGGTCGTACGCGGTTCCGCGCCCTCTCAGGGGCGCTCGCGGCGGTGGTGGGGTGGAGCCTCGGGTGCGCCACCGGCGAGCTCGGCCCCGAACCGGTCGAAGACCTCCCGATCGCGTTCGCCGCTCCGTCGATGGTCACGGTGAAGTCCGGCGACACCCTCGCGCTGCTGGCGAAGAAGAACAAGGTCACGGTCGAGGACCTCCGGGCGTGGAACGGCCTGAACACCGACCGCATCGAGGTCGACCAGGTGCTGTTGGTGTGGATGCCCGCCCCCAAGCCCGTGGCGCCGAAGGCCCCGCCCACGTTGCGGGAGAAGCTCGAGAGCGCGTGGGTCGCCGAGGCGCCGGCGGAGCCCGCGGTCGCGCCGCCGATCCCGGCCGAGGGGAGCCCCGCCGTCACCCCCGAGGAGCCGGCGCCGGCGGAGGCGCCGGTCGAGGCGGAGCCCCCGCCGCCGAGGAAGATCGTGGCGATCGAGCGACCGGCGCTGGTCAGCCTGATGGGGCTCGAGGTGGGCACCGACGTGGACCTGTCGGAGGTCGCCGCCGGGATGGAGCGGCACGACTCGGTCGCCGGCGACGGCGGGCTCGGGGATCGCTCCCTCGGGACGGGCGGCGAGGCGGACGACCTCGAGCTGAAGCAGCGGCAGCCGATCCAGCTCGGTCCCCAGATCCCCACCACCCCGGTCGCGCTGCCGCGGGTCACCAAGCCGGCTCCGAAGCGGTGCCTGGCCGACGGCGGAGCGACCGTGATCTCCGACAACGGGACGGTCAGCTCGACCGGGCTCACCGTCGGTCAGATCAACGCGTCGATGGGCCAGATCTCGCGGTACACGGTCCGGTGCTTCCCGAGCGGCAGCAAGGGCACGTACGGGATGGTCGTCGCGTTGACCGTCGGGTGCGACGGGACCGTGAGCAACGTGTTCCTGGTCGACTCGGGCGTGATCCCGGTCAACGTCACGAACTGCGTGACCAAGACGCTCGCCGCGGCGGGGTTCCCCGCGCACGGCGTGCCGGGCGGCGTCGAGTTCGAGTACCCGATGAAGTTCAGCTTCTGACCGTGGCCAGCGCCTCGATCTCCACCCGCGCGTCGTTGTAGCACGCGCCCCCGCCGAGCTCGTCGACGTGGCCGGGGATCAGCGCGTTGGAGGTGTGGCCGTTCAGCGTGCCGCTGCGCCACAGCCCCTTCGGGATACACGCGACCCCGGGCCGGAGCTTCGGGTCGATCGAGATCCGGAGGTGGACCTCACCCACCGAGTTGAACACCCGCGCGGGGCTGCCGTCGGTGAGGCCCCGGGCGGCGGCGTCGTCGGGGTGGACGCCCACCACCGCGGTGCCCGCCGGGAGGGTCTCGAACCCGGTCGACGAGATCGCCCGGGTGGACGACGGGCTGATCACGATCAGCGGCAGGGCCGCGTCGACCGGGGGCGGCCGGTACCGCGGCCCGGCGGCGTCGACCAACGTGATCGGCCGGCTCGGCACCACGTCGACGAACTGCAGCGGCGCCGCCACCCGCACCACCTTGTCGCGCTCGAGCGCGGCGAAGTCGACCCGCGCGTGGCCGGCGATCTCCGCGGCGAGCTCGCGCTCGGACACCCGGAACGCGGCCTCGTCGCCCAACCCGAACGCACAGGCGAGGGAGGCCATCACCTGGTGGTTCGACCGCGACTCACCGACCGGCGGGATCGCCGGCTCGGCGTACTGCACCAGGTACCCGCCGTAGCTCCGCACGATCTCGTGGTGCTCGAGGAACGTGGTCGCGGGCAGCACCACGTCGGCGTAGTCCACCGTGTCGGTGTGGACCTGCTCGTGCACCACGGTGAACAGGTCGTCGCGCGCCAGGTTGCGCAGCACCCGCACCTGGTCCGGCACGGTGACCGCGGGGTTGCAGTCGTACACGTACAGCGCCCGGATCGGAGGGTCGCGGACCTCCTCCAGGATCCGCCCGAGCTCGGACATGTTCACCGTGCGCGGGCCGGTCGGCGCCCCCGGGACCTCCTGCCACCGCTTCGCGTCCACCCGGTACCCGGCGGAGGTCGACAGGATCCACCCCTCGCCGCGCCGCCCGAACCGACCGGTCAACGCCGGGAGCGCCAGCACCGAGCGGACCGCGTCGGTGCCGTTGCGCGTCCGCTCGAGCCCCCACCCGACCCGGACGATCGCGCGGTCGGCGTCGGCGTACCGCTGCGCGGCCTCGACGATCGCCGCCGCCGGGACCCCGGTGACCTCGGCGGCGCGCGCGGGGGTCCACGGCTCCACCAGGGCCTGGTACGCGTCCACGTCGGCGACCCACCGCGCGGTGAACGCCCGATCGATCCGCCCCTGCTCGAACAGCCAGCGGGCGATCGCGTGCGCGAGCGCGACGTCGGTGCCGGGGAGCGGCGCGAGGTGCAGGTCGGCGTGCACGGCGAGGGGGGTCTGGCGCGGATCGACCACGATCAGCCCGCCGCCCCGCTGCTGGACTGCGCGCAGGTGCGGCACCAGGTGGATCCCGCTCGCCGAAGGGTTGCACCCCCACACCACCGCCAGGTCGGTGTGGTCCACGTCCAGCGGGTCGGCCGACGGCAGATCGCCGTAGCTCCGCGCGACCCCCGCCCCGGTGTTCGCCGCGCACAACGTGCGGAGGATCCGGGTGGTGCCGAGCCGGTTCCACAGGCGGAGGTCGAGGCCGCCCCCGGTGAGCCACCCGTTCGACCCGGCGTACCAGTAGGGCAGGACCGCCTCCCACCCGGACTCGGCCGCGATCGTGGAGAACCGGTCGGCGACGAGGGACAGGGCCTCGTCCCACGACACCGGCTCGAACCGGGCGCCCGGCCCCTTCGGACCGACCCGCACGGCCGGCTGGCGGACCCGCAGCGGACCGTGGACCCGCTGGGGGAACTTCCGGACCTTGCCGCAGATGTACGACGCGGTCATCGGGTTCAGCTCGGAGCCGTCGATCTCGAGCACTCGGCCCCCCTCGACCTTCACCGCCAGGCTGCACCGATCGGGACAATCCAGCGGACACACCGACGGCACGACGGTCACGGGCGCCTCCGGGCGAAACGTACCCTCGCCCGGCGCGGGCTGCGAGCGAGCGGTGATACCATCCCGGGCGGAGGACCGGTGTCCTACTTCGACCACGTCCGGTGCCACGCGTGCAAGACCCAGCTCGATCCCGAGTCGCTGGCGCCCGGGATGACCTGCCCGAACTGCCGCACCCAGCTGTCGCTGCCGGATCTGTTCGGTCTGTCGGCGGCGTTCGACGAAGAAGACGCCCCGAACGTGTCACTCGACGACCTGGTGTCGGCCCCGGCCGCCCGGCCGTCCC
>JBEBJC010000444.1:0-6672 GCA_040080105.1 Myxococcota bacterium | reverse complement strand
TCGCCGGCCTGGACCTCGTCGGCCGTTCCGCCGGCAGGGGCCGCGCCGGTGGTGCTCGGCCCCGCGTCGTTGGAGGGCACGAGCTCGCCGGGCGCGCCCGACCCAGACCCGCTCGGCTCGTCGTCGTCGGCCGCCGTCAGCCTCGACCGCGTGACCGAAGACCTCCAGCCGCTGGCAGTCGAACCGCACGCTCCGTGCCATCTCTCCTCCAGCCGCCCACGTACCAGCGTGACAGGCCAGGATCTGTCCGCGTCGCCAGCTGCTCGGGGCACGGGCACGGGCACGGGCACGGGCTGGGGAGGAGCCGTGGGTCCGGGAGGCTCACTCGACCTCGGGGTACTTGATCATCACCACCGTGGTCCCGGCGATCACCCGGTCGCCGACGCCCACGCGCACCTCGCCCACCGCCAGGTCGACCCGGTCGAGCTGCTTGTGGCTCTCGCGCTGCACGTAGGTCGGGCACTTCTCGTGCAGCGGCTTGAGTCGCAGCACCTCGCCCGACACCTGGATCGCCGCCTGGCGCCGACCCGCGAGCGCGCGATCGAGGGTGAAGCCGTTCTGCCGCGCCTTCGCCGCGCGCGCGCCCGGGCACCACCGGATGTTCTCCTGGCCCCGCCGGTCCGGGAACGCGAGGCCGGGGTGGTTCGGCTCGCGCCCGAGCTCGGCGGTGGTGCCGTTCACCACCCCCAGGCGCATCTCGGTGTCCGCGAGCAGCAGGCCCGCGTACCCGTGGTTCGTGACCTCGAACCGCATCGTGCCGGCCGGGGTGCGGATCTCGTCCTCGTCGGTCAGCGCCACCTGGTCGCCCGACGCGATCGTGCGGCCGTTGACCAGGATCCCGGGGGCGAGCGCGTGCAGCTTCGGGCCCGAAGGGGTCACCTCCACCCGCAACAACGCGCGATCCGACCGGTTCAGCCACTGGCCGTTCGGCAACAGGTCGTAGAAGTAGCTCGACACCACCTCGGACAGCGGGACCGCCGGCAACGCGAGCCCGGCGAGCACGAGCTCGATGTCCGCTTGCACCCCCACGTCGAGGACGATCGTGTCGGATCCCGACGTGCGGGTCACCGCGCGCTGCGCCTCTTCGAGCGCCTCCTCCAGCGCGTCGGGCGTGCCGATCACCAGGCCTCGCCCGCCTTCGGTCCACGAGTTGCGGTCTTCCGAAGCGATGTTGTACGCAACCAACCACAGCGAGGCCGGGTTCAGCACCGGCAACTTGTCGACGGCGTCCATCAGCGCCGGCGACCCCGGGGTGAACCCCTCGAGCAGGATCACCGGATCGGGGGGGAGCAGCGGCGGACGCGCGCCGCGCCGGATCCGGACCAGGTTTCCTTGGCGCACCGCCTGCGCGAGCGCCTCCGGCAGGAACGCGCGGTGCGCGGGCACGGCGCGGAAGATCTCCTTCTCGCCGGGGATGCCCCGGAGCCGGAACCGCCCGACCGACTCCCACGGCGTCTCGGCGGCGTTCATGCACACCCGGGTGCCCGGGCCGAACCAGATCTCTCCGGCAGGCGTCTCGGCCAGGATCCGAGCCGCGAGGTTCACCGCCTCACCGAACGCGTCGCCCTCGATCTCCTCCACGTCGCCGGTGGTCATCGCCAGCCGGAGGGAGATCCCCCCGGATCCGGTGACCATGTTCTGGATCTCGAGCGCGGCGCGCACCGCGTCGGTGGCCGACACGAACAACACCATGAACGAATCGCCGAGGTTCTTGACGATGCGTCCACCGTACCGCTCGACGATCGGAGCCACGAGCGCCTCGTGCTCCGCGAGGATCTTGCGGAGCCCCTCGCGATCGGTGCGTGAGACCTTCTGCGTGTAGTTCGCGAGGTCGGTGAAAGCGACCGTTCGCGTGACCGTCCCCAAGTCCTGCTCTCCAGCGCCACGTGGCGCCCTAGGCTACCCCGGCGGCTGGTTCCGCGTCGAGCCCCGACCCCCGGTGAGGCCCA
This sequence comes from Myxococcota bacterium, assembly GCA_040080105.1. Classification (GTDB taxonomy): domain Bacteria; phylum Myxococcota_A; class UBA796; order UBA796; genus JACKER01. Next base: position 4,723 of record JBEBJC010000444.1, on the reverse strand, counting down.
CCGAAGCGCGCGGAGCCGCGGTACGCTGTGGTCGGAGGGCACCCCGCGAATGCCAGCGAAGCTGTCGGTCAACATCAACAAGTACGCCCTGTTGCGGAACAGCCGCGGCGGGCACGCGCCGGACTTGATCGCAGCCACCGAGACGTGCATCGCGGCAGGTGCCCACGGAATCACGGTCCACCCGCGCCGAGACCAGCGGCACGTGCGGTTCGAAGACGTCCCGGTGATCGCCCGCCACCTGCGCAGCCACCACCCCACGGTCGAGCTGAACGTCGAGTGCGAGGATCACCCCCTGTTGCTCGAGCTGGTGCGCCAGGTACACCCGGACCAGTGCACGCTGGTCCCGGTGAACCCGGGCGAGATCACCAGCGACCACGGGTGGGACCTGCCGGCGTCGCTCGACCGCCTGCGCAGGGCGTGCGCGATGCTCCGGGCGGAGCAGATCCGGTCGAGCTGCTTCGCCGACTGTGATCCGGAGCGAATCCCCCGGTTCGCCGAGGCGGGGACCGACCGGGTGGAGCTGTACACCGGGCCGTACGCGTGGGCGTGGGGCACCCGCGATCAGGAGCGGGAGCGGGCGCTGACGGTGGGCGCGGCGGCGGCGGCCACCGCGTGTGGCCTCGGGGTGAACGCCGGCCACGACCTCGATCGGCACAACCTGGCCGGGCTGGTCGACGTGGCCGAGCTCGCCGAGGTGAGCATCGGGCACGCCCAGATCTGCCGCGCGCTCGAGGTGGGCACGACCCAGTCGGTGCGCGAGCTGCTCGCCGCGCTCGGGTGGCCTACGACAGCCGCAGCACCCGCACCTTGAGGTACCGCCCCTCGGGGAACCACGTCGCGGCAGGGTGATCGGCGGCCTGTCCGCCGAGGTGAATCACCTGCGCGTCGCGACCCGCCTTTCGCAGACCGTCCAGGATCAAGCCGTCGAACACCTTCGGGGACAGCTCGCCCAGGTTCGACGCCGCGACGATCCACCCGTCGGGCTCGGTCACCCGCGCCGCGGCCGCCACCAGGCGCGGGTAGTCCTTGCTCGCGGAGAACACCTCGACCCCGCGCGAGTACGACGGCGGATCGAGGATCACCCGGTCGAACCGGCGCCCGGTGCGGCGCAGGCGATCGAGGGCCTTGAACGTGTCCTCCGCCCACACCTCGTGCGGGAACTCGTGCAGCCCGTTGGCCGCGAAGTTCACCTCGGCCCGATCGAGCACCGGGCGGGCCAGGTCGACGGTGACCACCTCCGACGCGCCGTACTTCGCGGCCGCCACCGAGAACGCGCCGGTGTACGCGAACGTGTTCAACACCCGCGCGCCGCCCCAGTGGGGCTCGAGCCACGCCCGGACCTCGCGCATGTCGGGGTACAGCCCCACGTCGGGGGCCTCGAGCGGCGCCACGTCGAACTCGAGCCCGCGCTCCCGGACCCGCACCGGCCCGCGCGGGGCGTGGCCGGACACGAGCTCGGTCGGGGCGTCGGGCCGATCGCGATCGCGCGGGTCCCGCCGGCGCGCGAGCACGATCCCCCGCGGCTCCATCCTCGCCTCGAGCCACTCGACCACCAGCGGCACCAGCGGCCGCAGCGACGGGCTGTCGAGCACGATCACCGCGAACGCTCGCCACCAGTCGATCCGGATCCCCGGCAAGCCGTCACACTCGCCGTTGCACAGGCGGTACGCGTCGGTGTTCGGGTCGACCACCACCCGGCGCAGCGCCAACGCCCGGTCGAGCACCCCCGACAGCCAGGCGGCGTCGAGCGGGCCGTCGTCGGCGCGGAACCGCCGCACCGCCACGAACCCGTCGTCGGCGACGCCGCGCCCGAGCTCCTCGCCCCCCGCCGAGCGCAGGGTCACCTGCTCTCCCGGCACCAGCCGGCCGCGGGTCACCTCCTTGGGGTACACCCACGGGAAACCCTTGCGGAGCCAGCCCTCGCTGTAGCCGTCGACGACGATCGCGCCCATCACACCCCCGCGGGGTCCCCTTCACACAGCCCGAGCGTCCCCGGCACCGCCCGCGCGTCCACCCAGCCCGACTCGCTCCACGACACGACGATCCCGGCCGCCTCGGCGGTGAGGACCTCGCGCACGGTGCCGTCGATCGCGCGGACGGTGCCGAGCACCGCCCCCGCCTCGAACGACTCACCCGGGACCAGCACCGGCTCGAACACGCCCGGCGTGTGCACCCGCGGCGCCGCCGCACGCCGCCAGTTTCCTTGGGGCGCGGGCGGAGCCGGGGGGGAGTCGTCGACCACCCCGAGGTGGTGGAGGATCCGCAGCACCGCGCCCACCGCGGCGCGCACCGACCGTGGATCGACCGCCCGCCGGGGGCCGATCTCGAGGGTGACCGCAGGGACCGAAGCGTGGTTCACCATCGCCCCCGCGAGCGACCGATCGAGGTGGTACCGGACGTATTGATCCTCGGGGTACTCCCGCAGCACGGTGACGCCGGACGCCTCGGCCATCGCGAGGATCGCGCCGTCCATCGCGACCCGCGACGCCCCGCGGTGGTGGGTGGCCCGGTCGACGATCACGTACGGGATCGACACCGCAGAGTCGGCGTGCAGGTCGATCAACGCGGTCGGGCGCCGCTCGGTGACGTTGGCCCACAGCTGCGCCGCCTGCCGCTGGCCAGGCCCCCCGCCGAGGTCACCCGGGAACAACCGGTTCAGGTCTTCGCCGTCTTGCTGCAGCCGCTGCTGGCTCGCGAGGCCGCGCGGGTTGAGCGACGGGTACAGCGCGACGGTCCCCCGCCCGAGGCCCGCGCGGAGCGCTTCGTCGAGCGCGTGCGCCGCCGCGACCCCGATCACCTCGTCGCCGTGGATGTTCGCGGTGACGGCCACGACAGGCCCCGGCCCCGACTCGAGCACCACCACGGGGACCGAGTCGCGGTCGGCGCGACCGACGTATTGAACGTGCCGAGACACCGCTTGCCCGCGAACCAGAGGCCCCCCCAACGGGGCGTCTATCCCCGATCGGCGTCAGCCAGGGTTAGCATCGCCGGCGGGAGGCGACGAATGCGCGGTGACCCGGCAGACCTCGCGCTGCGGAACCTGCAACGACTGGTCGAGCGCGACCCGATCCTGCGCGACATCGTGAACCCGAACCTGCCCGCGGCCCGGCGCGGCGCGCGGTTCGTTCCTCCGGTCGATGTGGTCGAGCGACCCGACGCCTACGTGATCCTGCTCGAGCTCGCGGGGATCCCGAAGTCGGCGGTGAAGATCCGGCTCGACGGCTCGCGCCTCACCGTGTCCGGCGACAAGCCGGTGCTGCGCGATGGGGCGGCCCGGGTCGCGGAGCGCGAGACCGGCCCGTTCAGCCGCGAGTTCCTGATCCCGTTCCAGGTGCGCGCCGACGCGATCTCAGCCACCCTCGACGACGGGGTCCTCACGGTGGTCCTCCCCCGCTCCGGCACCGACGGCGCCCGCGACATCCCCATCGAGTGACGCGGCGCGCACCAGCTCCTTGCGCCGGGCGCGCCCGATCTTGCCCTTCGCCGGCTTCTGCTTCACCCGCGCGGTCAACCGGTCGACGATCTCGCGCCCGAGGAGGTGGTTCACCGCCACCCCCGCCATGGTGAGGCCGAACATCGCCGGCATCCACGACACCGTCCCCTGAACCTGGAGCCGGTTCTCACACGAGTGGCGCGACTTCAGGTCCTTGTCGGGGCAGATGCAGCGGAACGACGCCTCGGCCTCGGCGTCCAGATCGTTGGCCGGCTCGTCGGACCACACACACGGCACACCGCTGGTGATGCCGCGCTGGCGAAGCAGATCGCGCACCAACCGGGCGAACCCATCGCCGCGGGTCTCCGACAGGTCCGACACCCGGATCCGGGTGGGATCGAGCCGGCCGCCGGCCCCCATCGCCGACACGACGTACTGGCCGCGGCGCACACACGCCTCGAGCAGGTGCACCTTGGCCGTCATGTTGTCGATGCAGTCGAGCACCAGGTCGAACCCCGAGCCGAGGATCGCGTCGGCGGTCTCGGGCTCGTAGAACACGTTCATCGCGGTCACGTCTGCCCGCGCGTTGATGTCGCGCGCCCGCTCGGCCAGGAGCTCGGCCTTGAACTGGCGCACCGTGCGGCGGGTGGCCACGAGCTGCCGGTTCACGTTGGTGATGCACACCTTGTCGAAGTCGACCAGCACGAGCCGGCCGACCCCCGAGCGCGCGAGCGCGTCGGCCGCGTGGCCACCGACCCCGCCGAGGCCGATCACACACGCCGACGCGGAGGCGAGCCGATCGAAGCCCGGCCCCCCCACGAGGAGCTCGGTGCGGTGGAACGGGTGCATCGGTCGCGCGTCCATCGGACCTCCAGGCGCAGGGCGGTACGCCAAAGACGTAGTTCGTTCAGCGCCGCGACGCGATCCACCCGCAGGTCGGTCGAGCACTCGCCTTTCGTACCGACCGAGCGGGAGGGCCCGATCTTCGGAGACGCTCGGAGCGAATGGCGGCGGCGGGCGCTATCGTCGGGGGAATCCCCGGGGGAACGATGTGGTGGCTGTTCGCGGCGTGTGATCCCGAGAAAACGCAGGCCCCCCCTACACGGCCCGAGCCCGACCACTCCACCGCGCCCCTCCCCACGGGGGGCAGCGCCACGACCGACAGCGCTGCCACCGACAGCTCCACCTCGCCGGTGGACCCGCTCGGGTGCGTGATCGGCGCGGTGGTGGTCGGGACTCCGATCGACGGGGACACCGAACCTGCACCGAACGACTTCAGCGCCAGCTGTG
>JBEBJC010000443.1:0-6676 GCA_040080105.1 Myxococcota bacterium | reverse complement strand
ACCCTCGGTGCATCCGCCGGTTGTTCCACCCCCGCTCGACCTCGGCCTGGCGAGGGCGGGTCGCCTCCACGAACACCGGGATCGACGGCCGCTCGGGCCACCGGTCGTCGTCGCGCGCCGGGCCTGCGCGGGCGAACTCGGCGAACGGCAGCCCGTCGCCGAGGGACGGCTCGAGGCCGAGCAGCGCCTCGAGCGTAGGCGCGAGGCCGGACATCCCGGCCTGCCGCCGCACCACCGCGCGCTCCGCCAGCCCGATCCCGTACCCACGCATCACCAGCGGTACGTGCATCACCTCCCACCCGACGTTGCTGCCGTGCGACCAGGCGTACACCGGGTCGTCGGCGAGCGTCTCCCCGTGGTCGGCCACCACCACCACCAGCGCCCGGTCGAGCAGCCCGCGGGACCGCAGCCCGTCGAGCAGGACCCCGACCTGATGGTCGACGTACGACACCTCGCCCAGGTACAGGCTCGCGATCTCCTCAAGGTCCGCGGTCGCCGCCTGGCCCTTGCGGGTGGCGGCGGACAATGCCCGGAACGAGGGCCCGTCGGCGCGGGCGCCGCCGGCGTACCCCGGGTCGCCGTGCTGGTCGAACGCGGGCGGCGGCGCGTACGGCGCGTGGGCGTCGTAGAAGTGCGCGAACAGGAACAGCGGCGCCGCAGGGTCGGGGCGGGCGTCCACCGCGGTGAACGTGCGGGCGACCACCTCCTCCGCCGTGGCCTGGTACTCGGTCGCGGGCACGGTCGCCGCCGCCGCGTCGGGCACCCCGGGCATCGCGATCTTGTGCACGCTGTCGTCGTACACCCGGAACCCGCGATCGAGCCCCATCGACGCCTCGAGCGCCGCGGACCCGACGATCGCGATCGGATCGTATCCGGCGGCGCCGAGCCGCTCGGCCAGCGTGGGGTGGGAGCCCTCGAGCGCGAACCCGTTGCGCACGACCGCGTGCCCGTGGGGGTCGAGCCCGGTCATCATCGACGCGTGGGACGACAACGTGGACGGGGCGTGGGCGAAGAACGAGGCGAACCGCACCCCGTCACGGGCGAGCGCGTCGATCACCGGGGTGGTCTCGGCCGGCCCGTGGAACGGCCCGCTCGCGGTCGAGTAGCACGACAGCGCGTCGGCGCGGACCGTGTCGAGCGAGATCAGCACCAGGTTCGGACCTGGTCCTGCGGCGAGCGCTGCGATCGACCACCACACACGGCCCCCCGCGGTCGGGTCGCAGGGTACCGCGCGCGGGGGACGCCGACCAGACCTACCGACGTGCGCGATCGCTCCGGACGGGTGAGATTGGGGCGGCTGATGGAGAAGACATGCGTAAGGTCCTCGGTGGTGTGGCGGTGGCAGTGACGGTGGCGTTCGGGCTCGCGTGCTCGGGCATGAACCTGCCGATCCCGGGCGCGCCGGGTGGTGGCGGCGGCGCGGGCAACGCGGACGCGTGCAAGAAGTACGTCGAAGCGTTCAACAACGCCGCGTGCAGCGCGGTCGACCTGTCGGCCGCCGACGTGTGCCCCGAGAACCTCAACCTCACCCCGTGCGACATGTCGGCGTACTACGGGTGTATGGCCGACTCGGTGAAGTGCAACGGCGAGTTCCTCGACGTGTCGGGTCAGGCGAACTGCGCCGCCCCGACCTGCAACTGATCGCCGGTCACCGCGGCCCAGCGGCCTCGTCGATCAGCCGTTCGAGCTGATCGCGGGTCAGGGTCCAGTCCGTCGGCTCGCGCGTGCCGTCCTCGGTCACCCGCGTGCGCCGGATCGACGTGCGCCTCGGCTCCACGTCGACCTCGAAGTACTCGCCGCCCCGGAGCTCCTCCGGGCGCGTGCGCAGGCGCGCGCCCCCGAGGGACGGCGCGACCTCCACCGGCGTGACCCGATCGGGCAGCGACCGGAGCTGATCCGGGAGCCGAGCGGCCTCGGTGGCGACATCGACGTCGGCGTCGCGGCGGACGCGGACCCCGCGCACCCTCACCCCGAGCCGGTCCACGTCGAGCAGATCGATCTCGGCCGTGCCCCCGTCGCGCGGGACCTCGACCGTACCTCCGCCGGCCGGCGCCGAGTCGAGCGCGTGTTCGAGCGACCGTGGCGTCATGTGCCGTCCTCCTCCAGCTTCTCGCGCTTGATCCGCTTCGCCTCCGACCCGTCGTGGGACAGGCGGAACGGCTTGCCCTCGATCGTGGTGTCGAGGTGCACCGGGCGCCCCCACAGCGCCTGCAGGTTCTGCAGCGTCACCGAGGCCCAGTCGAGCTGGATGTCGACCCCCTCGTGCTGGTGCCACATCCGCAGCTCGCCGCGGTTCGCGTGGTTCGCGTCGGCGACGTACACCCGGGGCGTGCCGCGGGTCGCGAGCATGGTCAACAGCTGCGCCTTCACGTCCTCGAACTCGCGGCTGTCGATCACCCACTCGTTCGCCTTCGCGTCGAACTTGGTGGTGAAGAACCCCATCTCGCGGCAGAAGTCGGCGGTGAGGAACGTGTCGAGGAACGTGATGTCGTTGTGGGTGCGCCGCACCTCGAACAGCTTGTCGCGCCCGAGCCCGGCGCCGGTGTCCCACTTCCGCTGCTCGCGCGGGTCCTCACACGCCATCCAGTCCTTGCCGAACCGCCCCTTGTTCCACCGCTCCTCGATGTGGCGGAACAGCTCCACCCCCATCTTGTACGGGTTGAGCCGGCCTGGCTGCTGGTACACGGTGCCCGAGTGGTGGTCGGCGTAGTCGACGACCTCCGAGTCGGACAGGATGTGGCGGGTCATCAGCTTGGTGTGCCAGTAGGTCGCCCAGCCCTCGTTCATGATCTTCGTCTGGCCCTGCGGCGCGAAGTAGTACGCCTCGTCGCGGATGATCTGCATGATCTCCTGCTTCCACCGCGGCATCTGGGCGTGCTGCATCACGAAGCCCATCACGTCGCGCACCGGCTCCTCCGGGAACGACCGCATCCGCTGCAGCTCCTCTTCCTTGCGCTTGCGCTGCGCCTTGAGGAACTCCGGCGGGTTGATGTGCGGCTCCATGTACGACTTCGCCTTGAGCTTGCCGACGTGCCCGTCGGACTCGGCGCGCTCCATCTCCTCCTCGGACACCTCGCGCGTGCGCTTGATGTGCGGCAGGTACGGGTCGATCAGGTTGTCGATCGACAGGCACTGGTCGATGAACGCCTCGACCTCGGTCTGCCCCTGGCGGTCCATGATCGCGCGGACCTTGGTCGCGTGGTTCGCCATCTGGTCGAGCATCTTGCGGTTGGTGTGCTGAAACCACAGGTTGTTCTTGAAGAAGTCGACGTGGCCGTACACGTGGGCCATCACGAGCTTCTGGTCGACGATCAGGTTGTTGTCGAGGAGGTACGCGTAGGACGGCTCGGTGTTGATCACCATCTCGTAGATCTTCGACAAGCCGTACTCGTACGACTTCTGCATCTCGATGAACTCCATGCCGAACCGCCAGTGCGGGTACCGCGTCGGGAACCCCCCGTAGGCGGCGAGCATGTTCATCTCCTCGTAGGTGACCATCTCGTAGATCACCTCGAAGAAGTCGAGGCCGTAGCTCTTCGCCAGCGCGCAGATCTCGTCGCGCGCCGTGACGAGCTCCTCCGGCAGCTGTCGGCCTTCGCGCAGCATCCGCCCGCTGGTGTGCCCCATGTCCTCCCCGGTGCTCGTGGTCGGAACCCGCGCCCGCGCACGTTCCATCCGGGCCCCGATGGGCCGCGGGACGATCGTGCAGCGCGTGGAGAGCGGGTGCCTAGGTGGTCTGTGCTCAGTGTGCCCCACCCGGCGCCGCTCCGCCCGTCGCGCGGCGGTGTCGCGAGGCGACCGCCGGCCGAGGACCGAGGAGGTACCGAATCAACGCCCGCGCGGAGGGATCTCGATGTCGAGGTCGATCCGCGACGGCCCGCCGTACTCGTCCGGCGCCTCGATCTCCTCGTCCGGCACTTCGACCTGCACGTCGAACGGGATCTCGACCGGGACCTCGATCGAGGTCTCGAACGCGTCGGCGCGCACCCGGACCCGCCCGGGGACGGACGACCACCGGACGAACCGCTGTTCGGCGCGCTCGCGCGCCCGGGAGTACTGCTCCTCGGCCTCCGCACGGGCCAGGTCGGCCTGGAACTGGGCGAGGCGAGCGGCGCGCTCCGCCTCGACCTCCGCCCGCTCGGCGAACGCCTCGGCCTCGTCGGCCTGGTACTGGGCGAGGCGAGCGGCCCGCTCGGCGTCGGCCTGCGCCCACTCCGCCGCGACCTGCTCGGCGTCGAGCTCCCCATCGGCGCACCCGTCCGCCCCCAGCGGAGCGAACACCCTGGCGGTCGGCGGCATCGGCGGCATCGGTGGCATCGGCGGCATCGGTGGCATCGGCGGCATCGGCGGCATCGGCGGCATCGCCTCGGGCGGCTCCGGGGGGGCGTCGAACGCGACGTGGACGTGGACGTGGGGCTCGGGCTCCGGCCGGGCCTCGGGGTGGTTGCGGTCGTACCGCTGGTCCGCCTTCTGCTCGAGCGACCGCGCCCGTTGGTCGAGCTGGTCGGCGAGCATCTCCAGCACCTTCGCGCCCACGTCCTCCGGCAGCACCGGGCGCGGCTCGGCTGCGACCTCGATCGGCGGAAGGGGCGGGGTGGTCGCGACGCCGGTGGCGGCGGCCACGCCCGACAGCCCGCCGAGGGCCAGGCCGACCGCGACCGCGGGCAGGACCCACGGGGACCGGGGCGTGGGGCGCGGCGCGCCCACCAGGCGAGTGATTCGATCCATCAGGACACCTCCGGTGGCAGCAGGGGCGAGCCGCGGGGCCCGCAGGGACTCGAGCTCGGCCAGCGCGCGGGCCACCACCAACGGGTCGGCGGTCGCCCGCGCTGCGAGCTCGTCGCAACACAGCTCGCGCTCGTGCCGGATCCGCGCCGACAACCACCACGTGGCGGGGTGGTGGAACAGCAGGGCCTCCGCGCCGGTCTGCGCGAGGTTGAACAGCCAGTCGAGCCGGCGCACGTGGGCCAGCTCGTGCAGCAGGATCGCCTCGAGCTGCGCCGGTGGGAGCTTCACCAGCAGCCCGGCCGGGAGCAGCACCACCGGCCGCAATACGCCCAGGGCCATCGGCGCCCCGTCCGGGACCAGCCGCAGCGCGACCTCCCGCCCGAGCCCGATCCTCCAGGCGAGCTCGTTCAGCCGGTCCTGCCACGCCGGGGGGGCCGGGATCGACCGCGCGCGCCACAGGTGCAGCGTGAGCGCGCCGCCCGCCGTGCGCACCGCGAGGGCGCTCGCCCCTGCCGCCCACCCGGTGACCACCACCAGCGGCCACCACGCGTCGGGGGCGGGCGCGCTGACCCACCCGATCGCCGCCGGGTCGCCGGGGCCGACCGCGGCCGCGGTCCAGCCGAACCACCCGAGCTGCAGCGCGAGCAACGTGGACAGCACCCGGCACCGGGCCTCGGCCGACGCGCCGCTCATCGCGGACAGCGCGATCCCCCCGGCGCCGGCGACGATCGCCCCCTGCCACGTGGAGTGAACCAGCGCCCAGGCGAGTCCTTCGAGCCACATGTCGCCCCCTGTCCGTCGAATCCTGACCCGGTCCGCGGGGAATGTCAACGAAGACTTTCGTACTTTGTCGTTCGTACGGCGCGGGCGGTGGGTAACCCTCGCACGACGGGCCGCGCCCGGGGGATCGCGGTAAGCTCCGACGGGTGAACGCGGGCGAGCGCATCGGTGAGTGGACCTTGGAGCGACCGCTCGGCGCCGGCGGCCAGGGTCGGGTGTGGGTCTGTGTCCACGGCCGCACCGGCGCGACCGGCGCGCTGAAGGTGATGCGGGGCGACGCCGAGCCGGCGGAGGAGTCGCGGTTCGCGCGCGAGATCGAGGTGTTGAGCGCGCTGCGGCACCCGGCGTTGGTGGCGCTGCTCGACCACGGGCGGCTCGACGGAGGCGGCGCCGGCAACCCGTGGATGGTGATGAGCTACGTCCCGGGCGAGACCGTCGAGGCGCGCCTCGCGCGGGGGTCGGTGTGCCCGCTGGCCGAGGCGATGCCGATGTTCGCCGCCCTCGCCGACGGCCTGCGCCACGCGCACGAGCTCGGCATCCACCACCGCGACGTGAAGGCCGAGAACGTGATCGTCGGCGCCGACGGGTGGGCCGTGCTGGTGGACTTCGGCGTCGCGCTCAAGCAGGGCGTGAGCCGGCTCACGTCCGCCGGGTTCGTGATGGGGACGTTCGCGTACCTGCCGCCCGAGGTCGTCACCGGCGGCGAGCGCGACCCGGTGCTCGCCGACGTGTACGCGCTCGGCCAGCTGCTGTGCGAGTTCGTGACCGGAACGCCGTGCTTCCGCAGCCTGACCGACGGCAAGAGCTCGGCCCGGTGGGGCGCGCTGATCGCGGCGAAGGCGAGCACCGGGCCCCTCGATCCGGGGGAGGGGTTCCCCGAGCCGTTCCGCGAGCTCGTCCGGCGCGCCACCGCCCCCGAGCCCGAAGACCGCACCCGCACGATCGGCGAGTTGGCCGACGGGCTGCGGGCGTTGCTCGACCCGGCGTCGGAGGCCGCGCTGGAGGCCCGCCTCGGCGCGAGCTGGGGACCCACCCCCGGCGCTCCGACGCCCCGGGCCGCTCGCCCGAAGAGGTCGAGCGCTTCGCCACGGTGCCGATCGAAGTGGCGATGCGGGAAGGGGCCGACACGATTTCAGAGGCGATCAAGGCGGCGCTCGCGGCCGACACG
>JBEBJC010000442.1:0-6688 GCA_040080105.1 Myxococcota bacterium | reverse complement strand
GAGCTGCGCACCACCACCTCCTCGACCGACGACGCGACCCCGCCCCCCGAGCGGGACAGGCGGTCGAGCGTCCAGTCCGGGTACGCGGTGGGGTCCGAGCCGAAGTGCACCAGCCACAGCGGCGGCAGCGCGAGGTCGGGCAGGCCCGCGGCCTCGGCGCCGGCGGCCAGCGAGTAGCTCCCGCCGTCGGTCAGCACCACCAGCGCGTCGGAGCCGGCAGCGAGCGGAGCCGCGGCGACGAGCCGCGTCTCGAGCGCGACCGACCCCCAGAACAGGGCCTGTTCGGCGTCGAACGCGGGGCACGCCCCCAGCGCCTGCTCGACCGTACACAACACGTCGACCTGCTCCGCCGCGCCGCGCAGCCGGGTGATCGCGGCGTTCACTGCCGCGCGGTTGCCCTCCATCGACCGGGTGCCGTCGACGAGCACGGTCACCCGCCCGAACCGCTTCTGCTGCACCGCGGCGTACGGCTCGGCGCGCACGTGCCACCCGTCGATCACCGCCTCGTGGACGGCAGGGGCGGCGGTCGCGTCGACGCCCATCGGCATCCACGACTCCGACTCGAACGGCACGCCGTCGACGGTGCGCGCGGAGTCGTCGTCCCAGTACAGGTTCCGCACCTCGGCGGCGCGCGGCAGCGGGAAGTACCGCCGCCCGTCGCCGTCCTGCTCGACCGCGACCGTCCACTCCATCCACAGGTGCAGCGCCGGCCCCTCGCCGGTGATGGTCAGCGGGTCGGTGGCCTGTCCCTCACGCGGGAGCACCGGGAACGCGCGCAGCCGGTATTGGCGCGGGCCGACCTGCTCGAGCAGCGCCGGGTCTCGCCGCACGCGGACCTGCTCCTCGTACACCTGCTGGGCCGCCCCGCGCGGCGCCACCACGTACTGGAACGCGTGGCTGCGGTCGTCGTCCACCCCGAGCCACAGCCCGGTCAGCGCGGCCGTCTCGGGCAGCGAGAAGTGGACCGAGACCTCCTGCTGGTCCCAGGTGTGGTTCCGGTACACCTCGTGCAGGGTGAACGCGGCCAGGTCGCCGTGGGGCTCGGCCCGCAGGTCCTGCCGTTCGAGCCACACCTTCTGCTGGCCCACGTCGAGCAGCCCCGCTCGGGCCTCCTCCCAGCTCCAGGTCTGGCTCGCGGCCGCCACCAGCACGTCGCGCTCCGCCACCTCGATCGGGGCGTCGAAGAACGCCGCGTACCGGGTGTCGGCGTCGAACGCGTCGACCGGGCTGCGCTCTCGCCCCTCGGCCCACCCCTGGCCCTCGACCACCGGGTGGTACACGAACGGCCACAGCAGCGACGTCCACGCCGCCCGGGGGGCCTCGGCGAGGGTCTCGCCGATCAACGGCTTCCACAGCTCCACCACGTGCTCGCCGGTCGGGTCGGCGTCGAGGGTCCGCTCGACCGACAGCCGGGCGAACAGCAGCCCGTCCCGGATCTGGTCGCTGTGCGCGAGCGCCTCGCGCCGGCGCGCGTCGTCGGTGGCGGCGTCCAGTCGAGCGAACGCCGCCCCTTGGGGCTGCCGACCGGTGAGCCCGATCGCGGCGACCCACCCGAGCACGGTGAGCGCGCTGACCGCGGCTGTGAGGGGCGCGCCGAACCGGGTCACCGACCGGCCGGCCACGAGCTGGAACGACCGGAGGGTGATCCCGATCATCGCGACGGGGAACACCATCAACACGGCGGCGGTGGCGAGGAACATCCCGCCGAACAGCAACATCATCGGGAGCTCGCGCCAGCCGTACACGCTCGGGTAGCGGATCTGGAACACGACCGCGTCGAACAGGTTCACCACCAGGCTCGACCCGAGTGTCACACCGTACAGCACGCCCAGGGCCGCGCACCACAGGCCCACCAGCAGGTACCCGCTCTGTCCCACGAGCCGCGCCCCCTGCGCCACCGCCGAGCGCTCCTCCGGGCCCGCCCACAACGTGCGCAGCAGCGAGGCCGCGCCGAGGCCGGCCACCAGCAGGGCGAGCGCGAACGGGGCGGTGAGCTGCTCGAGCGCGAACAGCCGGACGCCACACAGCACCATCAGCGGGAACTGCACGCCGTAGAACATCGACAACAGGCGCCCGGGGTCCCCGCGGAGGCGAGGGGTGAGGCCGAGCGCGAGGCCTGCCACCGGGATCGCGACCAGGGACCACGCGTACAACCCGAACGACGCCGGCACCATCCCGGTGACCACCGCGACGGTCATCCCGAACAGCACGATCGGACCGAACCCCAACAGAATCCACGAGAGGAACCACAGGTTCCACCCGAAGAACAGGAGGTAGCCGAACACCCGGAACAACGGATTGACCTGTCGCATCACCGCTCCCACGCTCGAGGTTCGGAGACACTCGCGGTCTCCGCCGTACGCCACAACGCGCGGACGGTCGGAGCGGGGTCGACCCCGTCCGCGACCACCACGCTCACCATCGTCCACGGCCGCCCGGTGAGCAGTCCGTCCCGGATGCGCTCCACCACGTCGTCGGTGACCCGGTCGTCCGACGTGAACCACCACAGCGCGGTCGCCCGCTCGCCGCCCCGCGACAACGCCACCTGGCGGACCGGGCGGCCGTCGATCGCCACGATCCGCTCGTGGGACGGGGTCCACCCGGCGGCGCGCAGGCACATCGTGGGCACGTGGTGCGCGAGCCAGCTCCGGCTCGCCACCAGCACCACCGCTGCGGGGCCCGAGCTCCCCTTGACCAGGGCCGCGCCGAACCGGTCGGCGAACCGCTGCTCCGCGTCGCTCACGGCCACCGGCTCGAACAGGGCGGGCAGTGTCGGGGCGGGGACCGGGTCCGGCCGGTGGTCCACCCGGGGGGCGCCCGCTGCGAGCGCCAGCGCCAGCGCCGCGGCCCACACCGGGGCCCCGCTCGCCCGCGCGGGCCCCGCCGCCGGGGTGACCTGCTGGCCCCGGGGCAGCGCGACCCACCCGATCGCGAACGAGGCCGCGGCGCCGAGCAGCCCGAGCGGCAGGTGCACCGTCTCGGCGAACACCGGCCACCCGAGCCCCTGCGCGAGGCCGACCACCACCGCGACCCGCGCGACGTTCGCCGCGAACCCGACCGCGGCCTGGAGCGCGAGCGCGAGCGCCACCCGCGGGCCGAGCCCCGCCCGCTGGTGTACCGCCGCCAGCAGCAGCGCGGCTGCCCCGACCCACCAGGTGCGCAGCCCGGCGCACGGCGCGTCGACGTGGGTGACCACACCTTCGACGGCGATCACCGTCTCGCTCGGGATGCCGCCGAGCGCCGCGGCCGCGACGATCGCCGTCACCCGCCGGATCGGCCACCCCACGAGCGCGTCGGCGATCGGCAACACCGGCAGCGCGAGCAGCGCCAGGGCGACGATCGCGGCGACCGAGCCCCACCGCGGGCGCGACACCACCAGCCCGAGCACGCCGAACCCCGACACCACGACCGCCGCCGCGCGCACCGCCGACAGCTCCGGGCCGAGCACGGCCGCGAGCGCCCCGAGCGCGATCGTCACCAGCGGCCACCCGGCCGCCGGGCGGTCGAGTCCGCGCGCGAGCTCGGCGCCGACCGAGGCGAGGCCCAAGCCGAGCATCACGCCCTGGAGCGCGCCGTCTTCGGTCTCGGCCCACCCCCGCGCGGCCCACGTGATCGACGGGGCGGCCCACACGAGCCACGCCGAGACCACCAGAACCCGCGCGACGACTTCCATGCCCCGAGCCTACCGCCGCGAAGGTCCCCCAGCCCTCGCGCGGCCGGGCAGTGTTGGTGCAGAGATGGTGCAGCGCCCCCGGGTTAGGCGCGGCCGGGAGGCACGGTGGACCTCGGGCGCGGCGCGTGGGTCACGTACGAGCCGGGGTGGCTCGCGGCCGAGTCGGCCGACGCGCTGCTCCGCGCGCTCCTCGAAGGGCTCGCGTGGGAGCAGCGCCCGATCGTGGTGGCTGGGCGCGAGGTGATGCAGCCCCGGCTGATCGCGTGGGGCGGCGACCTGCCGTATCGCTACTCGAGCCAGACGCTCCCGCCCGCCCCGGTGCCCGCGGCGCTCGCGCCGGTGCTGGCCGAGGTGTCGGCGAAGTGCGGCGTGCCGTTCAACCACGTGGTGCTGAACCGGTACCGCGACGGCAAGGACAACCTCGGGTTCCACGCGGACGACGAGCCCGAGCTCGGCCGGTGCCCAGTGATCGCCGCGCTGTCGCTCGGCGCGACGCGCAGGTTCGTACTCGAGCGGAAAGGGCGACGATCGAAGCGGAACCTGCGCCTCGGGCACGGCAGCTTGCTGGTGATGGGGGGCACGATCCAGCACACGTGGTACCACGGCGTCCCCAAGGACGCGGACTGTCGACGCGAGAGGATCAACGTCACGTTTCGATGGCTGAAGGGCCCGCCCGGGTGGAAGGAGTCACCGCCGCTCGGGGACCCGCCAGATCAGCCGGGACGCGCGCTCGTAGGTGAACCACGCGGTCGCCCACTTGGTCATCACCAGGATCCGGTTGCGGAAGGTGATCAGGAACACCACGTGTACGAACGCCCACACGAACCACGCGAAGAACCCGCCCAACTTCACGAACCCGAGGTCGGCGACCGCCTTGGACCGCCCGATCGTCGCGAGTGAGCCTTTGTCGTGGTACCCGAACGGCTCGCGCGTCTTCCCGGCGACGTCGCCGGCGATCGCCCGGCCCACGTGGTCGCCCATCTGCATCGCCACCTGAGCCACCCCCGGCAGCGGCCGCGCCCCTTCGGACGGAACGAACTGCGCGAGGTCGCCGATCACGAACGCGTCGGGGTGGCCGGGCACCGAGCAGTCCTGCGCGACCGGCACCCGCCCCGCTCGGTCGAGCGGCACCCCGAGGGTGCGCGCCAGCGGCTCCCCTTGGACCCCCGCGGCCCACAACACCGTGCCCGCCTCGAGCCGCTCGGCCCCCATCGAGACTCCGGAGGCGTCGATCCCGGTCACCTTCCGGTCGACCCACACCTGGACCCCGAGGCGCTGCAGCTGCTCCTTCGCCTTCACCCGCAGGCCGGGGTCGAACCCGGGCAGCACGTCGGGGCCCGCCTCGAGCAGGATCACCCGGGCCTTGGTGGTCTCGATGTTCCGGAAGTCCCGGCGCAGGGTCCAGAACGAGATCTCGGCCAGCGCGCCGGCGAGCTCGACCCCGGTGGGCCCGCCGCCGATCACCACGAACGTCATCGCCGCGTTTCGGCGAGCGGGATCGGTCTCCCACTCCGCCTGTTCGAACGCCGTCAACACCCGCCGGCGGATCTCGAACGCGTCGGTGAGGGTCTTCAGTCCCGGCGCGTGGGCCGCCCACCCGTCGTTGCCGAAGTAGCTGTGGGACACACCGGCGGCGATCACCAGCTTGTCCCAGGAGATCGTGCTGCCGTCGGTCAGGGTCGCGGCGTGGCCGGCGAGGTCGATCGCCGCGACCTCCCCGAGGCGGACCGACACGTTCGACTGCCGGCGCAGGATCGCCCGGATCGGCTCTGCGATGTCGGACGGAGCGAGTGACGCAGTGGCGACCTGGTACAAGAGCGGCTGGAACAAGTGGTGGTTCGACCGGTCGATCAGCGTGATCCGGACCGGCGCCTTCCGCAGCGCCCGGGTAGCCCCGAGCCCGCCGAACCCGCCGCCGATCACCAGCACGTGGGGAGTGGACAATGCGCGCCTCGCACGCGTTCGTTAACCCCTGCCGGTGAGCGACCGACGGCTGGCGTTGTTCGATTTCGACGGGACGGTGACGACGCACGACACGTTGTTCGCGTGGGTGCGTCACTGTCGCGGACCCGTGTGGATGGCGCTCGGGCTCGCGTGGCTCTCGCCGCTGCTCGTCGCGAACCGGGTGGGGCTGGTGGGCGGTGAGCGCGCGAAGACCACCTTGCTTCGGCTGTTCTTCGGCGGGGTGCCGCGCGAGCGGCTGGCGGCGTGGGCGAGCTCGTTCGTCGACGTGTTGGACCGAGGAGTCCGCCCGGCGGCTCTGGCGAAGCTCGCGTGGCACCGCGCGGAGGGCCACGAGGTGGTCGTGGTGAGCGCCTCGCTCGATCTGTGGCTCCGACCGTGGGCCGAGCGGCACGGGCTCGGGTTGTTGTGCACCGAGGCGCGGTTCGTGGACGAGCGGTTCGACGGGCTCGCCACCCCGAACTGCAACGGGCCGGAGAAGGAGCGCCGGATCCGGGAGGCGCTGCGCCTGGACGAGTACGTGTTCGTGTACGCGTACGGCGACTCGGAAGGAGACGTGGAGATGCTCGCGCTGGCCGACGAGTCGCACCTCAAACCGTTCCGCGACTGATCGCGGGTCACCCCGTCGGCGGCTCGACCACCTCGAACCGGATCGTCATCGGCGCGCCCTTGCGCATCAGCGCGATCTCGAACTCCGACCGGTTCTTCAGCTTCTGGTACAACATGAACACGCCGACCCACGAGCGGGTCGGCTTGCCGTTCACGCTGAGCAGCACGTCGGCGCGCCGGAACCCGGCCTTGTACACGGGCGAGGTGCAGCCGAACCCCGACACGTACCAGCCCTTCACGCCGTCTTCTTCGAACGGCTTGCTGAAGCCGAGCTTCATGAACGCTTCGAGGTTCGCGGTGTACTCGTCGACCAGGGCGCGGTCGATCTCGACCACCCCGTCGGGCCGTTGCCGGACCTGGGGATGTGGGGCGTCACAGGCCCTGTTCTTCCTCGGCTTTCGCGCGGTCGCGGCGCGGGCCGCCCGATCGGTCTTCGGCCCGGGG
>JBEBJC010000441.1:0-6707 GCA_040080105.1 Myxococcota bacterium | reverse complement strand
ATCGAGCCCCACTGGTAGTACCCCTTGGTCTGGTCCGGATCCGGGGTCGCGCGGCGCGGCTCGATCACGTTCCGCTGGTGGTCCTGCTCGGCCCAGGTCGCGGCCAGGTCGGCGAGGTCGGGTCGGTCGAGGTACACGCCCGCCTTCGTGAACAGCAGCAAGGCCTCGCCGTCGGCGTACGGGTTGCCGGGGCCGTGGCTGTCGCCGTCGGCGCCGAACTTGTCCTGGAACCCGCCCGCGGCCCGCCGGGTGGACCGCACGAACGCGAGCAGCCCTTCGAGCCACTCGCGGTGGGCGGCCAGCGCCGGCGGCGCCGTGGTGCCCGGGCTGCGCAGCCGCTCGACCAGCGCGAGGCCGATCAGGCACACCGTGCCGAGGGAGCCGGGCGCGCGCGGGTCGAGCACCGGCCACCGCTTGCCGTCGGCGTCGCGGGTCTTGCTGGCCCAGTACGCGAGCGCCCGGTCGAGCGCGGCCGAGGTGGCCGGGTCCGCCGACTCGAGGTGCGCGAGGCCCAGGCCCCACGCGGCGCCCGCCTGGCGCACCGGCTCGTCGGACGCCGACTCCACGCCGGTCTTCCAGTCGACCTCGTACACGAAGTCCCCGGCCGGGCGCTGCGCACGCACGAGGTACTGCTCGCCGAGCGAGATCGCCTGGTCGAGGTCCGCTCGGGTGAGGCGGGGGAGCGCGGGTCGGTCCTCCCGCAGGTACAGCGCCCCGCCACCCACGAGCGCCGCCACCGACAAGCCCCCCAAGATCACCGCCCGGCGACTGTCCACCTAGTCTTCTCCTTCCCACGGACCCTGTACGTCAGCGCCCTTGTTCTTCACGTCGCCGACCGTTCGGCTCACCCGCCGCGCGGCCATCCGGTCGGAAGGGTACGGGACCAGCAGCTCCTGCAGCGCCGCGGTGTCTGCGTTCTGGGGATCGAGCCAGGTGTCCCACACCTCGGGCGGCAAGATCACCGGCATCCGGTCGTGCACCGGCTCCATCAGGCTGTTCGGCCCGGTGGTCACGATCGAGCACGAGCGCACCTCGGTGCCGTCGGCCGGGTCGACCCACCGCTCCCACACCCCCGCGATCGCGAACGGCTTGCCGTCGGCCATCTGGAACAAGTGGGGGATCTTGGTCTTCTTGTCCTTGCGCAGCCACTCGTAGAACCCGTCCGCCACGATCAGCAGCCGGCGTCGCTTGAACGCTGCCCGGAACGCGGGCTTCTTGCTGATCGTGTCCGCGCGGGCGTTCAGCGTCTGGTACGCGATCTTCTTGTCCTTCGCCCACATCGGGATCAGGCCCCAGCGGAACGACTGCAGCTCGCGGTGGCCGTCTTGCTGGACCACACACGCGATCTCGGTGGTCGGCGCGATGTTGTACCGGGGCAGCAGGTCGGGGAGCACGTCGACCTGGAACACTTCGGCGATCGTGCTCGCGGGCGCCGTGAGGGCGAACCTACCACACATCCGACACCCGGAGACAGAGGAGAAGCCAGGTCACCCGCGCGCTATCCATCGTTGCACGAGAAGCTGGGACCGGTGGAGGGGCGCGGGTGACCTGCTTCCTCTAACCATCTTCCCCGGTCCGGCGGCCGCGCGCAAGGTCCGTCGAAGGGTGGGTGGTTCGGCAGCGTCCCAGACCGGTGTCCAAGCTGGTGGAGGGACCGATGCGCACCCCGAGGGAGAGCCGAGGCCGGAGGTGGCGGACGCTCGCCGTGTACGCGGCGTTCGCGGCGGCGGCGTTCGGGGTCGGGACCAGCGGCTGGCCGGGCCGGGCGGCGACCTCGGTGGTCGGCTGGCTGTCCGAGGCCGGGACACAGTTCGATGGTCCGGTCGGTGAGGCCGTTCGGAGCACGTTCTCGCCGGAGTCGCCCGACCCGCGTTAGCGTCGCCCGATGAGCTCCGTCTCCCTCGACGAGTGGATCGATCGCGACCTGACGGCGGCAGCGGGCACGCTCCCGCCCGCCTTCGAGGTCGAAGGGCTGGTGTCGCAGGCCGAAGAGGTGCTGAACGCGTTCGGCACCCGGTCGCCGGTGCTGGTCGGGCCTCCGGGCGTCGGCAAGACCGCCATCGTGTACGAGCTCGTGCGCCGCGCCCACCTGGGCGTGGGAGTGCCGTTGCTGCGCGAGGCGCGGGTGGTGCAGATCTCGTTCCGCGCGATCTCGGCGCGGTTCAAGGACAAGTCCGAGGGCACCAACTTCTTCACCGACCTGTGTCTCGCGCTCGCGCAATCGCCGACCCGGGTCGTGCCGTACTTCCGCGACATCCACCTCGCGTACGCGCTCGACTGGGAGGCGCCCCTCCACCGATACCTCGCGTCGATCCCGCACCCGGTGCTCGCCGAGGCGCTGCCGCGCGAGTTCGAGCAGCTGATCGAGTACTGGTCCGACCTGACCGAGCACCTGGTGCCGATCCCGGTGGAGGAGCCAGGCTCGACCGCGGTCGGCGCGATGGTCGCGCGGTGGTCGGTGCACCAGACCGAGGTGTCGGGGCGGGTGTTCCGCACCGACGCGCAGCGGGCCGCGGTCGAGCTCACCGCGCGGTACATGGGGGACCGCCCGTTCCCGCGTAAGGCGCTGGAGCTGCTGCGGCAGACCGCGGACTTCCTCGGCGACGAGGGGGACGAGCCCCGCCCGGTCGGCCTGCGCGAGGTGGTGCGGCGGTTCTCGCAGGTCACCCGGGTGCCACACCGGCTGGTCGACCCGGACGAGGGCCTGGACCTCGCGGAGGTGCACGACTTCGTCAGCGACCGGCTGCTCGGGCAGGAGGAGGCGGTCGACGCCGTCGTGCGGATGATCGCGCTGATGAAGGCCGGCCTGTCCGACCTGCGCCGGCCGTTCGCCACGTTCCTGTTCGTCGGTCCGACCGGGGTGGGCAAGACGTTCTGCGCCCAGCTGCTGGCCGAGTTCCTGTTCGGGGATCCGAACCGGTTGATCCGGTTGAACCTCGCCGACTACGCCGAGCCGTTCCACGTGGCGACCCTGTTCGGCGACCCCCAGGGACACTCACCCCAGAGCCAGCGCGGGGTGCTCGCGCGGCGGCTCGCCGGCCACCCGTTCGGGGTGCTGCTGCTCGACGAGTTCGAGAAGGCGCACCCGAAGGTGCACGACGCGTTCCTCCAGCTGGTCGACGAGGGCCGCTACATCAACGGGAAAGGCGAGGTGGTGTCGGTCACCTCGCTGATCGTGATCGCGACCAGCAACGGCGGGGCCGAGGTGTACCGCGAGACCGGCCTCGGGTTCGATCCGGGGCGGTCGCTCAAGGAGCTCGACCACGAGCTCGATCGGAGGCTCGGGCGGCTGTTCCGGTTCGAGATGCTGAACCGGTTCGACCGGATCGTGCACTTCCACCCGCTCGACCGGACCCACATCCGGTCGATCGCCCGGCGGGAGCTCGCCGATCTCGCCGCTCGCGGCGGCCTGGTCGGGCGGGAGCTGTCACTCGACGTGGACGCCGAGGTGCTCGACTGGCTGGTGTCCCACGGCTACCACCCACACTACGGCGCCCGGTTCCTGCGGCGCGAGATCGAGCGGAACGTGGCAGGCAGCCTCGCGGAGTACGTGGTGCGCGAGTCGCCCGCGCGGGGGGCGCGCCTCGGCCTGGGCGTGCGCAACGGCCGGATCGAGGTGCGCACCGTGGTCGAGCCCGACCCGCGGGTGGTGGTGCCCCCGTTGGCGCCCGGCGACAAGCCGGTGGTGATGGACCCCGAGCGCCTGCTCGACGAGGCGAAGGCGTGGGTCGTGCGGTGGCAGCCGCTGATCGCCGAGTCGCAGGAGCGCGAGCGCCTCGCGTCGTCGTTGGTCGAGAAGTCCGGCCAGTCGGGGTTCTGGGACGACATGGAGCAGGCGCAGGAGGTGCTGCGCCGGTTCAAGGCGGTCGACGCGCGCCTGCAAGCGGATCGCCGGTTGCTGCGCGCGGTGGACCGGCTGACCCGCACGCTCGACGACGTGTCGGCCGACGAGCTCGCGCAGCTGGTGCACCAGGCGGCGCTGTCGTACCGGCGGTGGCTCGACATCGGGTCGGAGACGGCGCCCACGGCGGCGTGGCTGGTGCTCGGGCCCGCGGACTCGCTGGCGAACAGCGCCGAGTGGCTCACCGACCTGGTGGCGATGTACCGCGGGTGGTTCCGCCGCAAGGGCCTGCAGTACGAGCTGGTGGCCGAGGAGGTCGAGCACGGCCACCCGGTCCGGCTGGTGATGGCGGTGGACGGTCCGGGGGTGTTGGCGTTGCTCGAGATGGAGCAAGGGGAACACCGGCGGCGCACGCCGTCCGGCAGCACAGAACGAGCGCTGATCGAGGTGGTGCCGCGCCGCACCGGGCCCGGGTCCGAGCTCGCCCCCGTGGTGGAGGACGCCCGGCGCACCCGCGGGGCCGCGATCGCAACCCGCGCCGCGCGGACCCGGCTCGAGCTCCCGGGGCGGGGGCTGCGCCCGAAGTTGTACGGGATCAACCGGGAGACGTTGGCGGAGGTCGTGCGCGACCTCGCCGGCGCCCTCGCGGCCCCGTCGAACGCGACAGAGCTCGCCCGAACCTACGGGTTGCGCGGGGGAACGGTGCACGACCCGCGCACGAGCACGTCCTCGCCGAACCTGAAGGATGTGCTGCGGGGCAACCTCGAGGTGTTCCTGCGGGCGTGGGAGGTCCGCTGAGGCTGGGCCGGGTCGTGCGGTTCGGCTATGGTGGGAGATCGATGGCCCGCTCACTGCTCCTGGTGGCGTTGGGGGCCCTGCGGGTCGCGGGGTGCGACGCAGAGGTGCCGCCGCCGCCGGTCGGGCCGTCGTTGCCGCCCCCGGAGCTGTGGTTCCCGCCGTCGCCGGGGACGGCGGCCGCCGAGGCCGACAGCTGGTACGCCGACTGCGGGCCCGGGATGACCTTCGCGATGGCCGACCTGCTGCCTCCGATCGCCGCGGGGCTGTCCCACCAGCAGATCCCGTACGGCCGCACCGACCCCGACGAGTGGCGGGACTGCTCGGGCAACTTCCTCCGGCTGTCGAGTTACCTCGCGGCGGCGTGCCCAGCGGGATCGGTTCACCTCGCGGCCCCGGCCGGCGTGCCGAATTACGTCGCCGGAGAGGCCAACGCGCCCGAGCTGGCGCCGCTCGCCCGCAGCAGTCGAGACCTGGCTCAGTGGTACCGCGGGGAGGGGAGGTTCGTACCGGTGTGGTACCCCGCGGACCGGCCGGTGTCCGAGGTGCTGGCCGGGGTCCGCCACCTGATCAAGGCCGGGTCGGTGGTGTGGTTCGCGCGGAGCCCCCCACGCGCCGACTTCGGGGTGAACCAGCTGTTCACCCGCAACCTGCGCGGGACCGCGATCCACCATGTGGGGACCGTCGTGGCCACCGAGCGTGACGAGCAGGGTGACGTCGTGCGGTACGCGATGTATCACGCCGGCAACACCGACCGCGTGGCATCGGTGACCGACGAGCACCGGTTCGTGCCGACCGGCGGCGGACCGCCGTTCGGGAACGGCCCGGACTACCTGGTGGGGATCGGGACGCTGTTGCCGATCGCGCCGCCTCCGCGGCGGACGGGTGATACCGCCCGGTAACCGGTCGGAACTGCCTGTCTGGTACGCTCGGCCATGCTCGAGAGCGTGATCGTTTGTGGCGCGTGGATCGCGCTGGTGGCGGCGTCGTACCGATCGGCGTGGTCCGCGGGGGTGGTGCTGGGCGCCCCGGTGGTGATGATCTCCGCCGATTGGTTGGCGCAGGCGGACTCGTGGAACGCGTGGGGCGGGGTCCACCTGGTCGGCCCGGTGTGGCTCGGCGCCGCGCTCGTCGCGGCGTCGGTGCTCGGCGCCTCTGCGGCGACCGAGCCTGCGCCGCGCCGCCTCGTGATGTTCGGGCTCACCACGGCCCTCGTGCTCACCCTCGCGTGGTCGTCCACCTCGGCGGTGGAGGTGCTCGGGATCTGGCTCGTGTCCGCGCTCGCGTCCGCCCGGCGGGTGGTGTTCGGGCGTGCAGCGGACCCGCGGGACGAGGTGGGGCTGACGCTCGCGTGCCTGCTCGGCGGCGCGTTCGCGGGGGGGGCGGTGTTCGCGACCCCGGACCAGTGGCCGGTCGCGGGGGTGTTGCTCGTCCACCTCGCGGGAGCGGCGTGGGGGCACCTGCGGCCCGATCCGATGTTCGCGGTGGGCGGCGCGGTGATCGCGGTCACGGTCGCCTTGTCGCACGCGATCCGCCAGGCAGGCCCGATCGGCGCCGAGCTCGAGGCTCGGTGGGAGGGCGCGTGGGACGGACTGCCGGTGACCGAGCTCGGGGTGTTCGAATCGGGTGACGGGCTCGCGCTGCGCGCGGATCGCGCGGTACCGCCGGGGGCGGATCGCCTGTTGGTGAGGCACGACTCGGCGTGGCCGCCGTCCTCGCGGGTCGGGACCGTGCGGCTGTACCCGACCGAGGTCCCGGTGAACCTGCGCTTGGTGGGCGGCGGCGTGGGCGAGCGGCTCGACGGGTCCCGGTCGGTGATCGCCGACCTTCCGCAGGACGAGAGCTGGGTGATCGAGCCGACCGGCGCATCGGCTGCGGACGTCGCCGCCCTGTGCGCGGGCCGCGGGTGTGGCGCTCCGGCGGGCGAGGATCGGCCCGACACCTGGCGCGACGAGCGCGGGTGGATGCTCGCGCGGTTCTTGGTCGGGTTCGGCGGGCTGGTCGCGCTGGGGTTCGCGTATGTGCGGGATCCGCGGCGCTCGTGGGGTGTGGTGGCGGCGGTGGCTGGGCT
>JBEBJC010000440.1:0-6723 GCA_040080105.1 Myxococcota bacterium | reverse complement strand
CGCTCCGGGGACCCCACCTCGGTCGAGGTGGCGTCCGGCGACGGGCGCGGGGGGCGCACCAGCGGTTGATCCGCCACCGCGTCGTCCAGCCACAGCCCGGCCTCCTCCGACTGCGGCTCGCTGCGATCGAGCTCGGTCTCGGGCTCGAGCTCGAGCCATGGGGGTTCGGCCTCCTCGCTGGTCGCGTCGAGCACCAGCTCCTCGAGGCCCTCTTCGGGGGCGAGCAGCTCCCGGAGGTCCTTCTCCGCGATCGGGCCGAGCTCGGTGTCCCCGGCCGCGGCTGCGATCGCCTCCAACAGCACGCGCACCCCAGCGGCGCCGAGTGTCCGCTGGTCGCGATCGCGCACCAACAACCGGCCGAGGAGCTCGTCCCACGCCGGCGGCAGGCCCGGCCGGACCCGGCTCGGCGGTTCGATGTCGGCCTCGACCACCGCGAGCAGCGCCGCCGCGTCGGTGTCGCGCGCGAACAGGCGGACGTTGGTGACCGCCTCCCACAAGATCACGCCCAGGGACCACAGGTCGGCCCGCGGATCGACGCCCTGGTCCCGAAGGGCCTCTGGCGCCACGTACGCGGGCTTGCCGACGAGGTTCTTCGAGATCACCGAGCCAGCGTCCCGCATCGCGCGCGCGACGCCGAAGTCGGTGATCCGGACCCGGCCGGCGCGATCGATGAGGATGTTGCTGGGCGACAGGTCCCGGTGGACGATCCGCAGCGGGCGATACTGATCGTCGCGGACACCGGTGTGTGCCCAGTCGAGGGCCGCCGCGATCTGGCGGCCGATCGCGGCGACGATCCGAGGGTCGAGCGGCTTGTCGACCCGCCGGCGCTCGTTCATCAGCTGCGACAGCGGCTTGCCGTCCACGTGCTCGAGCGCCAGGTACCACGTCTGGTCCACCCGCCCGTAGTCCAGGCCCGCCACGAAGTTCGGGTGGGTGAGGCGCGAGGCGATCTCGGCCTCGGCCCGGAACCGATCGACGAACGCCGGATCGCGCGCGAGGTGCGGGTGGAGGACCTTGATCGCGACCTTGCGCGAGAACCCACCCTCCGGCGCGTACTCGGCCTCCAGCACCCGACCCATGCCGCCGAACCCGATCTCCGCCCCGAGGCGATACTTCCCGAACAACCCCTGCTCGCGCGCGGAGCGCTCGATCTCGCCCACCGCCGTTCGCAGCCGGGCAGCGGTGAACGACGCCGCGACCCCGATCGCCACCAACACCGCCACCCGCATCCCCTGCGCGACCGGCGGGACCGAGAGATCGGCCGCGGGCGCCATCGTCGACAGGTAGACCGCGCCGTACGCCGCGGCGCTGCCGACGCCCATCGCGATCGGGAGCGACGGCTGCAGGCGAAGGGCGGACGCGACGACGAACACGGCGTACAGCTGCGCCGGCACCCAGCTCGCTGCGGCGCTCGCCGGCCCCTCGGTGCGGGTCAGCAGCCAGGTGATCGCGGTCGGGACCAGGACCTCGAACGGCGGGGACGCCCACCGCATCCACGGGCGGATCGGGCCCGCCGCGCCCGACAACAACGACAGGATCGCGGTGTAGAACCCGATCGCCGCGAGGGCGATCACCAACAGCGCGCCGCCGGTGGTGGGCGACGCGATCAGCGCCGATACCCCCGCCACCACCGCCAGCAGTCCACCCACCAGCTGACCGAGCCGGGCGCGGATCCGCTCCAGCGCGTCCAGTCGCTCCTCCGGCACGGACGGCGGCGCGCGGTCGGGCGCGGGGGCAGGAGAGGTCTGAAACGTGGCGGGCGGACCTGGCATCGACCAAAGCTACCAGAGCGCGCCGCGACCGGGTACTGTCGCGAGCCGCTCAGGAGGCGAGGGCGGCGACCGGTCGACCGAACAGCGCGGGGCGCCAGGCCACCAACGGGTGCTCGTCGAACTCCCGGGGAAGCAGGTAGATCCGGATCTCGGCGATCCCCTCGCCCGCCAGCGCGACCTCGACCGGGGCGCCGCCTCGGCTCGACCAATCCAACAACACGTCGAGGACCTCGGTCGCGTCGACTCGGACGAGCAGCGCGCGGGCCCCTCGTCGGATCCGCTTCACGATCGCCTCGATCCGTCGGAGCGCGACGGGCCCGGAGGTGCCGCGACAATCGACCCGAATGGGTCCCGCGTTGGGAACTGAGGTGGTGCCGACCATGGTGTATCGATACCGCCCTCGGGCCCCCGCGTCGGTTTCGGCGAAGTTACCGAGTCCTCATCTGGTCTCGAACGGACCGATGAGGCCCCACTTCGTCAGTACCGGTACTGCTCGCCCTTGTACGGGCCGTTCATCGGCACGCCGATGTACTTGGCCTGGAAGTCGGTGAGCTCGGTGAGCACCGCGCCGAACTTGTGCAGGTGCAGGCGCGCCACGTGCTCGTCGAGGTGCTTCGGCAGGGTGACCACGCTCTTGCCGTACGACTCGGCGTTCTTGTGCAGCTCGATCTGGGCGAGCGTCTGGTTCGTGAACGACGCGCTCATCACCAACGACGGGTGGCCGGTGGCGCAGCCCAGGTTCACCAGGCGTCCCTCGGCCAGCACCAGCACGCTGTGCCCCTTGCCGCCCGGGCCGTGGGTCGTGTCACGGAACCGCCACTCGTGGACCTGCGGCTTGACCTCGATCTTCTCGACCTCACCGGTCTTCCGCAGGTCCTCGAGGCCGGCCATGTCGATCTCGTTGTCGAAGTGCCCGATGTTGCACACCACCGCGAGGTGCTTCATCTTCTTCATGTGGTCGGCGGTGATGATCGCGCAGTTGCCGGTCGCGGTCACGAACACGTCCTGCGTCCCGACCACGTCGTCGAGGCGCACCACGTCGAGGCCGTGCATACACGCCTGGAGCGCGCAGATCGGGTCGATCTCGGTCACCGACACCCGCGCGTGCTGGCCGATCAGCGACTGCGCCGACCCCTTGCCGACGTCGCCGTAGCCCAGGACGAGCGCGCGCTTGCCGGACAGGAGCATGTCGGTCGCCCGCATCACCGCGTCGACCAACGAGTGGCGACAGCCGTAGATGTTGTCGAACTTCGACTTCGTGACGCTGTCGTTGACGTTGATCGCCGGGAACCGCAGGGTCCCGTTCTTCACCCGCTCGTACAGGCGGTGCACGCCGGTGGTGGTCTCCTCGGACACGCCGCGCACGGCGGCCGCCATCTTCCGCCAGTACCCGTCGCCCTTCTCGTCGCGGACCGCCCGGAGCAGGGCGTACACGATCTTCTCTTCTTCGGAAGAGCCCATCGAGGGATCGGGGAGGATCCCCTTCTCCTCGAGCTCCGCTCCGAGGTGGAACAGCAGCGTGGCGTCGCCGCCGTCGTCGAGGATCAGGTTCGGGCCCTCGCCACTCCAGTCGATCGCCTGCAGGGTGCACCACCAGTACTCGGCGAGCGACTCACCCTTCCACGCGTACACCGGGGTACCGTTCGGGGCGGCGGGCGTGCCGGAGCCCAGCGCGACCGCGGCAGCGGCGTGATCCTGGGTCGAGAAGATGTTGCAGCTGGCCCACCGGACCTCGGCGCCCAGCGCCACCAGCGTCTCGATCAGCACGCCGGTCTGGATCGTCATGTGCAGCGACCCGGTGATCCGGGCGCCCTTCAGCGGCTTGGACGCGGTGTACTGCTCCTGCAGCGCCGCGAGGCCGGGCATCTCGTACAGCGCGAGCTCGAGCTCCTTGCGCCCGAACCGCACGGTGCGCTCGGTCGCGTCGGCGACCCGGTACGGCAGGCCCGAGTACAACGGCAACCCGGTGTCGAGGAACGGTGCGGACGACGGCTGGGTGGGGACAGCGGACATTCGGCCTCCTGGTCGGCTGAAACCGACACATTGCTACGGCGGATCGGAGCCCGCCCGACGTTCGAATTCGGCGGGATGGGATCCCGCCGAACCTCTCAGTTCTCTACCATCCGTATATCCGGATGGAGGGATGGATGGTTTCTACCGGTAACGCGGCGCCGGGTGCGCGCGCCACAACCACGCAGCCGAGGTACAATCCTGCGGCGGAGGTCGGATGCGGCGGGGACCCAACGCGGTGGTGTGTGCGCTCGCGCTGGTCGGGTGCGCGACCGAGTATCGGTTGGCGGGGATCGAGAGCGAGCTGCCCCCGATGCCGGCAGCGCCCGGGGCCGCGGGCGGAGACGGTCCGATCGCCCAAGACCCCTCCGCCGAGGCGGGCTCGGTCGAGCCGCCCCCGCTGAACCACCACCAGGTGGTGATCGGCGGCGGGAGTCGCGCGACGGTGGTGGACTACCTGTTCGTGGTCGACTCGTCGTCCTCGATGCAGGGGATCATCGGCTCGGTGCTCGCCGGGTTCGACGCGTTGGCCGAGGAGGACGTGTTCCCGACCGAGGCCCGGATCGCCGTGATGAACACGTTGCCGGCCGATCCACTTCGCCGAGGGGTGGTCCACCCCGGCGCGAAGAGCCGGTGGTGGCTGAAGTTCGAGCCCGGGTTCGGCGAGCCGGTGGACCAAGACCGAATCGAGGTGTTCCGCGAGCTCGCGCCGACCCACGTGTCGGATCGGTTCCCGACCCGCGGCTGCTCGGCGTGGTTCACCCCGGAGGAGCGCAACGCCGACGGGGTGCCGTGCCTCGTGGCCCACACCCAGGTCGCGCTGTACCCGGTCGGGGTCGAGGCGGGGCTCACCGCGCTCGGTCAGCGGCTGGAGCGGGACCCTCCCCTGTTCCGCCCCGGCGCCGCGGTGAACGTGGTGTTCGTGAGCGACACCCACGACCCGGGCCTGCCGGCGACCGACCCGGCGTTCGCGGGGTTGTTGTCGGCCCGCCCCACCTTCGCCCAGCTCGAGACGCTCGCGTTGTCCCGCCAGCCGCTCGCGTCGTTCCGGGTCCACGCGATCGCTCCCGCCGCGGTCTGCACCGCCGAGGACTGGTCGGCCGCCGGACCTGCGTACACCCAGGCCGCGCGGGACGCCGGGGGGCGGACGTTGGACTCGTGTGGCGCCACCCCTGCGGACTACGTGGCGATGGTGCGGCACATCGCGACCGACGGCGCGGTCCCGCAGCGGACCGTGATCCCGGTGCGCGATCGGATGGAGGTGGCGGAGGTCCGGCTCGACGGGGAGATCGTCCCGTTCTCGATCTCGCCCGACGGCCGCGCGATCACGCTGCCGGGCGCCCTGCCGGACGCGGCGCGCACGGTGGACGTGGGGTATCGCGAGCGCTAGCTCGGGTCTCTGCAGTCCTTGGTCACGAACTCGGCGGGGTCGGCGGTGCGCCACTTCTCCTCACCCGCCTCGTAGCAGGCGCCGCCGAAGGTCTCGACCGTCGACTCGAGGAACCGGCCCTGCTTCTTGCCGGCCTCGTACCGCCCGCGGACCAGCAGGTGACCCGCCAGGTCCCAGGTCGCGAAGTCGCCCGCGAGCTCACCGTCGGTGTAGTTCTCCTCCCCGACCTTCCGCGGGCCGTCCGGGCCCTTCTCCCACCGGGTGAGCCGCCCGGAGAGCTTGCCGTCGGCGTTGGTGCCGGCCAGCCGGAGCTCGGAGCTCTTCCACTCGGTGTACGGGCCGACCCGCACGCCCGAGCCGGTCGCGCAGAACACCCGCATCCGGCCCCCGCTGGGGTTCTTGATCGCCATCGTCGGGGGCGGACAGCTGAAGTTGGGGCGGGCGTACGGGACGGCCTCCTCGGCCGACAGGGCGTCGAACAGAGACTCTGGGGTCGCCTGCGGCTCCGGCTCCGGCGCGACCTCCGGGACCGGGGCGGGCTCGACCGCCGGCGGGGTGCCCACGGGCAGGTCGACGGGCAGGTCGGGCAGCTCGGTCGGGAGGCCGGAGCAGGCGAGCCCGGCCGCCACCACGACCACCAAAGCTGCGGGCGAGCCCCGCCACCGCGTCCGCACGAACCCCGGATCACTCACTGCCACCTCCCGCCGACGGGCCTACCTGATCCGACCCGGACGTGTGGGCCTTTCGATACACCTGGATACAGCACCCGTCCACTGGAACGGCGGAGGCGAGGATGTGGCTGTTCTTGGCGTGCTCGACGGCAGAACCCACTTTTCCGGTGACCGGCACCGTGGTCGAGGTGCGCGGGGGCGGGGCAGAACTGGTCGTGGCGCACGACCCGATCCCCGGCTTCATGGACGCGATGACCATGCCGTTCGACGTGGCCGATCCGGCGCAGGCCGCGAACGTGCGCCGGGGCGACACCATCGCCGCGACGCTGATCGTGGGTGGGGAGTCCGGGACGCGCCTCGACGCGATCACCGTGACCGCGCCAGCCCCGCCCGAGCAGCCTCCCGCCCTCGCGCCCGGGGAGAGCGTGCCGGTGGGGGCGCTGTTCCCGGCGACCGACGTGATGTTGGCCGAAGGGCCTCCCGTCACGATCGGGCAAGGTCAGGCGGGCACCTTCGCGGTCACGTTCTTCTACACGACCTGTCCCCTCCCCGAGTACTGCCCGCTGGTGGTCTCGCGGCTACAGGCGCTGCAGCCTGCGCTCCCCCCGGGCGCCCGGATCTTGGCGATCACGCTCGATCCCGAGTCCGACTCGCGCGGGACGTTGCGCGCGTTCGGGGCAGAGAAGGGAGCGATCCCGGGCAAGTGGGATCTGGGTCGGGTACCCCCGGAGGTGCTGGTCGGGCTGGCCGAGAAGGCGGGGATGAAGGTCGAGGGCAAGGTGAGCATCGGCATCGTGCACGACCTGGTCCTGCTGATCCTCGATCGAGAGGGCCGGCTGGTGCGTCGGTACACCGACATGAGCTGGGACCAGTCCGAGGT
>JBEBJC010000439.1:0-6760 GCA_040080105.1 Myxococcota bacterium | reverse complement strand
ACCCGACACTCCGGGTGACCCCCCTGGAGCCCGACCACCACCAGGGAGGGTCTCCCCAGCGCGTCGTGTACGTCGCGCACGGTGATCGCCGCCGGGTCACGGCCGAGCGACCACCCGCCTCCGCGCCCCTTCTCCGCCCGCACCAGACCGGCCGCCCGCAGCCCCGCCAGCGTCCGGCGCACCACCACCGGGTTCGCCCGCAGGCACTGGCCGAGCTCGGCGGACGTGACAGGGACAGGGCGCCCCGCGAGGTGGAGCAGCACGTGCAGCGCCGAGGAGAGGCGACGGTCGAGGTTCATGTAATCTCATCTGTTACATATCGACCGCGGTCGCGCCACCTGGGGGAGGCGGCGTGCTACGTGCCGAACATGCGACTCCCCTTCGTGCCGCTCGCGCTGGCCGCCTGCTCGAACGCGAACCGCGGCTCGGTCGTGCAAGGCGGGGTGGGCTGGGAGCGGTGCCCGCTGCAGGTCGACGGCAAGGGGCCTCCGACCCAGTGCGCCACCGTCGACGTGCCGCTGTGGCCCGACGAGCCCGACGGCCCGACGATCGAGCTGTTCGCGCAGCGGCACCTCGCGCGCGGCGGGGGGGATCGGGTCCTGTGGTTGTTGCCGGGCGGCCCTGGGCAGACCGGAGCGGTGTACGAGTCGTTCGTCGAGGACCTCGACCACGCGCTGCCGCACACCGACCTGTACCTGTTCGAGCACCGCGGCGTCGGCCGCTCGACCCGGCTCGGGTGCCCGGACCAGGAGGACCCGGCGAGCGACGGCGGGATCGACGTCACCGGCGACGAGTGGCCGGCGTGCCTCGACCGGCCGCGTTGCGCCGGGCGTCCGGCGCCCTTAGCCTCCGTCCCGGAGGCGACATGGGGCTCGTGCGGGTGCACAACTTCGCGATCTCGCTCGACGGCTACGGCACCGGGGAGGACCAGTCCCTGCAGGCGCCGTTCGGGCACGCGGGGATGCGGCTGATGGAGTGGTTCAAGGTGACCCGGACGTTCCGCGCGATGCTGGGCGAGCCCGGCGGCGCCCGCGGCGTGGACGAGGCGTTCGCCAGCCAATGGGGCCCGCGGATCGGCGCCGAGATCATGGGCCGCAACAAGTTCGGCCCGCAGCGCGGCCCGTGGACCGACGACGGCTGGCGGGGCTGGTGGGGCGAGAACCCGCCGTTCCACACGCCGGTGTTCGTGCTGACGCACCACCCCCGCGCGCCGATGGTGATGGAGGGAGGCACGACCTTCCACTTCGTCGACGCCACCCCACACGAGGCGCTCCAGCTGGCGCGAGAGGCGGCGGGCGGGCTCGACGTACGGGTCGGCGGCGGCCCCACCGTGGTTCGCGACTTCCTCGCGGCCGGCCTGGTCGACCTGTTGCACGTGGTGGTCACCCCGATCGTGCTCGGCCGCGGCGTGCGGCTGTGGGACGGGCTCGAGGGGTTCGAGTCGGCGTACGAGGTTGAGTCGGTGGCCACGCCGGCGGGGCACACGCACCTCACGTTCACCCGCCGCTGACGAGGTGGGCTCGTTCACCGCGGTGATGTTCCGGATCGAGGGTCCCGGGGGGTGGACGTTCGTCGAGGTGCCCGCCGGGTTCGCCCCGGTCGTGGTCGGCCCGTGGGGACGCACGCCGGTCACGGCGAGCGTCGACGGCAAGACCTGGGCCACCAGCGTGTGGAGGGAGCGGAGCGGGCGGGTGCTGTTGCCCGTTCCCAAGCGGATCCGCGGCGGCAAGGAGGCGGGGGACGAGGTCGAGGTGCTCGTTCACCTCCGGTGACGCCGGTCCACGGCGCCTACGCCAGCCCTTCCTGCAGCAGCTGGCGGAGCTCCGCAGCGCCGCCTCGTCACGGACGTGGACGCAGAGGAGGCCCGACTTCGCCGTGCGGGGATCGAGATCGCGCAGCCCGCGCGGGACAACCCCTGGGGGCCAACGGAACCTGTTGGCCGTCGGTCCCGACGGCGTGCTGATCGACGTGCTGCAGCCGATTCCGCCCGACCCGGCCTGGCTCGCGGCGAACGGCCTGGGTTGAGCACCAATCGCGCCCCACAGCAGCCTCCGCCCGCTGATGGTGCGGGCGCGCGAGAGGGTCGAGGGGATCGACGCGCCGAAGGTGGTGGTGGGCTGACGCCCCGAGGTCGCGCGCCGGTTTCACCTCCCGTTCGCCGTCCGTCCGCCCTCCGGCAGTACCGAGAGCGCCGGAGGGCCCGTGGGTTGGATGTGGGAGTCGTCGTGGTGTCTGGAGGTGGCGCCCGCCTATCTCGGCTGGCTCGTGTTCTGGGCGGTCAGCCAGGTGCTGGTCCAGTCGGCGCCCGGTCGGTGGTGTCGCGCGGGGAGCTTCGGGCTCCTGTTCGGGCCGTCGGTGGTGGTCGGGTGCGGCGTCGGGCTCGCCCCGTCCTGGCTCGGGCTGGCGCAGGCGCTCCAGCCCGGACCGGACCTCGTCGACCGGCTGTGCACCGGCGGGCTCGCCGCTGCGGGGGCGTGCCTCGCTGCGGCGCTATACCTCGGGTGCGCGTCGGTCGGGAGGCAGCTCCTCTCTGCTATTGCCGCACCCTGACCCTGCGTGGTTAGCGCGGCTCGCTCCGCGCGGCGCAGCATCCCGATTTCGAGGATCACCGGGGCGCCCACCCGCCGCAGGTCGGCGGCCAGCTCGAGGATCTGGCCGAGGCACCGGTCGCGCCGCTCGAGGTACCAGCCGAGCCGGTCGGCGGGCCGCGGATCGGCCCCGTACAAGGTGGTCATCCACGCGTCGAGGTTCAGGTGCACCGCCCGCTCACGGGCGGCCAGGGCGCGGCACCAGGTGGTCTTGCCTGCGCCCACGGAGTCGGTCGCTCCACCACGCGGCGAGGGACGGGTCGCCGACCCAGGCGTCGAGCACCTCGCCGACCGTGAGCGACAGGCTGGCGAACACGGTGCTGCCCACGGTCCGGGTCGCGAGGGTCCATTCCATGGCCCGCCGGTATCCTGGCGTCGGGAGGGTTTATGTCGCGGAGGTGGTCCACCACCAGGGCGGAGGTCCGATGTCCGGCATCGTCCTGGTCGCGCTGTCCGCCGCGTCTGGGGACACGCCATGGCGTCCACGTCCAACACCCGGAACAAGTGTTGGAGAACGACGTCACGCCGTGATGTCGCGCGGGACGCTCAGGCCTCCACAAGGAGGGTGACGTCCCAGCGCGCGAACGTGGACCGCGAGGCCTCCAGCGCCTCGGTGGAGGCGAACTGCACCTGCACCTCGGCGATCGGCGTCCCGTCGGCCAGCCGGCGGACCATGGTGGTCGCGGCCAGCATCTCGAGCTCGTTGAGCGGGATCGGACCGCGGCCGTCGTGGAATCGGAACCGGATCGTGGAGCCGCGCTCGCGCTCGAACAGGCGAGCCAGCAGGCCCCGCTGTGGTGGAGGCCGGACGCCGACCGGCTCGAGGACCGCGAACGTGGGCTCCCCGTCCGCCACGACCCGGCTGCCGATCCGTCCCTGCGAGACCAGGAACAGCTGGGAGGTCAGGGCGCCCGAGCGCCGCTGGACCCGCTGCCGCAACCGGTCGACCGATTCGGGGCCGCTGTAGGCCTGCGCCCACACCACCCCCCGCTCGGGGAGTGCGACCGCGAGTGGGTCACCCAGGCGCTCGTGCGCCTGCTGGAGGAACGAGGGCACCAGGATCTGCTCGGCGGCGAATGGGCCGCGGACGACGAGGAGGTCGGGATCCTCGTGGTCCGGCTGCCAGGCCAGCAGCCGTTGCGCGAGCTGCTGCACGCACGACGCCGCCGCCTGCGGGCTCGGGGAGGCGCCCTCGACCCGCTCGCCCGTGGCGGCGTCGACCAGGACCGCGACGACGACCGGGACCCCGGGACCGGGGACCGCAGCGAGTGGCCGGGACCAGGCCACCTCCGCAGGCAGCGCGTCCGGAGGGACGAGCATGGGCAGCACGACACCCTCGCGAACCGGGACCTGGCCGGCGCTGTGGACCTGCAGGGTCCCGTGTGCGGCGTGGTCGACGATCCATTGCAGGCGATCGGGTCGGCCCCGCAGCCAATGGCTCGGCAGCGCGTAGAACCAACACGCGAGGAACCCCGGCGGCGGCGTGATCGAGATGCAGCCGAGGGGCAGGGTGCGGTTGAGGAGGCTGGCGCAGGCGATGCCCGGCGGGTGGTCCCAGACGACGAGGGGTGACAGGTAGGCTTGAAAACGGACGATCCCGCGATCGTCGACGTGGATCTTGAGCCCGAAGCGGGCACCGTCGCCGGGATCGACGCCCACGATGAAGAACCCTCGTTCGACGCCTCCCCTGAGCCCGAGCGTCGAGAACAAGGCTTCGAGGTCCGCGAGGTCGAGGGCTGGACCCCCTGCCGGGACCACCGGCGGCCGCACGAGGGTGTCGCCAGCGAAGGCGCCGACGGCCGCATCGAGGTTCGCGACCAGCTGCTCGAGCTCCTCCGGGGCCAGATCCGTGCCGTCCCCGGTCGGGAGGGCGACGGTCAGCACGAGGTCACCCTCGACCTCCGCCGCCCGTCCGAGGCCCCAGTCCATCGACCAGCGCAACAGGGAGAGGGCATCGACGGGGCGCCGCCCCAGCCGGCGTTCGACCGCCAAGGCGCTGCTTCCCAGCCACACGATCAGGTCGTCGCGGCTGCCGACCGATCGCCACTGCAGGCCGCCCGGCGCGTCGGTGGGCTGGAGCTGGATGCCGGCGGACTGGAATCGTTGTTCGACGCGGTTCATGGTCGTCGGGAGCTAACCCACGCATCGCGTCGGTCGCTCGTGCGGACGACTACCGAGCCCCACCGAACACGTCCGCGAGCTCTGTCCGGTCCCACGCTCACGTACCCGCGACGTCCCAGCCCAGACTCCCGGTATCGACGGCGGGACGCGCGCCAGTGCGGGGTCCCATCCCACGGCCGCCACCAGGTGCCGATGGTGGGACGGGACCCACGAACGATCGGGGTCCCGCGCACCAGAACGAGGTCAGAACGGCAGGTCGTCGTCGGGATGGGGCGGCGGCGCCGCAGCGCCCGGTCGATGGAGATGAGCAGCTTCGTGATCTGCACCAGCATCCTGAAGACGGCCCGGTCCTCGTCGGTGACCCGTGCGCGCCTCGAGCGCGGCCTGCGCCTTCGCGGCGCTGTCCAGCGATCGACAGCCGAGCACAACCCGGGTGAACCCCTCGTGGGCGAACTGCGCGGCGGCTTCGAACCCCAGCCCCGAGTTCGCCCCAGTGACCAACACGGCCCGGCTCATCGCGCGCTCCGGCCGAGGAAGAAGTCGTACGAGCGCAGTCCGCTGTCCCGGACCGGCGCGAGCGCCTGGTACTCCGGATCGGCCACGTACGCCTTCAGCGCAGCAGGGTCGTCGACGAAGAACACGACGACGCGCTCGGGAGCGAAGTCCTCGAGCTCCGAGCCCACCGGAGTCACCGTCTTCGCGACACGAACCATGGCTTCGACGTGCATCCCGTGTCGCACGTACAGCGCGTGGGCCCTGCGGTTGAACTCGTCCATCCCTTCGGCGCCCCCTGGGAGGAACCGAGCGAACGCCACACCGTACTGACGCGCGGAGGGGTCGGACTGGCTCACGGGGTTGTACGCCGAGACGTCGAGCGGCTCGCCGATCACCGCCACCATCCGGGCGATGCCTCGATCGCGCGCAGCCGACAGCCGCACGTACTCGGGGCTCGTGGTGTAGGCGCGGAACGCCTCGAGCGAGGGCATCGACACGACCTGCAGGACGTCCGGGACGTCGTGCGGGTTCACGCCGAGCAGCTGCCCCTTGCCGGTCCCGCTGAGCACCCGCTCGACGCGGAGGTCGTGCTGTTGCCACAACGGCGCCGCCTGCTCGCGGAACGTGTTCAGGGCCTGCTCCCCTCCCGGAGCCAGCCAGATGAGCATCGTGAGGGTGACGCGGGTCATGGCTGGGTCTCCTCGTGCAGCGGGTTGGACGCACCGTCGGACGGACACGACTCTGGTCTCGGCATGGTCGTTCTTCTCCCGTCCCCCGCAGGACATCGCGGGGTGACGCCAGTGAACATGCTCTCGGGAGACCGGTCCGAGAAGGACAAGTGGCGGACATCATCTGTCCGGAGTACGGACGAATCATGGCGCTCGAGAGCATCGCGGACGTTCGGGTGTTCGTGCAGGTCGTGGACTCGGCCGGGCTCTCTGCGGCGTCGAGGGTGCTCGGTCTGCGTCCGAACACGATCAGCCGCACGATCGCTCGCCTCGAGCAATCCGTCGGGGTCCGGCTGCTCGCGCGCACCACGCGCACGATGAGCCTGACGGACGAGGGGCGAGCGTTCTACGAGCACGCGCAGAGCCTGCTCGACGCGGCCGCGCGGGCGGAGGAGGCGGTCGCCGGCTCGGAGGCGGAGCTGTCGGGGGTGGTTCGGCTCGCCGTGCGAACCACCACCGTGCAGTTCTCGTTCGTACCGGACTTGCTCGAGCTGCTCGGCGAGCACCCGGAGCTGCGGGTGCAGTTGATGGTCACCGACGAGGAGGTGGACCTCGTGGCGAGCGGCCTCGACCTCGCGCTGCGGGTCGGCGACCAGGCGGACTCCACGCTCCGCAGCCGCAGCCTCGGCAGCGTGCCGTTCGTGATGGCGGCGACGCCGTCCTACCTGGCCCGCCGCGGGAGACCGAGGGCGCCGGAGGACCTGGCGACGCACGAGTGCATTCGACCGCTGGTGGGCCGGACCTCCCCGTGGACCCTGCTGGGGCCGCGCGGGAAACGCTGCACGGTCCTCGTGGGGGGCAGGTTCGAGTGCAGCGACGTCCGGACCC
>JBEBJC010000438.1:0-6777 GCA_040080105.1 Myxococcota bacterium | reverse complement strand
GGCTCGGGGTGGGTCAACGAGTTCCAGACGATCCGGGTGCCGCTCGACGCGTTCACCGGGATCGACCTGACCGACGTGGTCGCGGTCCGGCTGTCGTTCGGCGCGGCGCACGGTGCGCCGGTCGGTCGGGTCGGGCTCGACGACCTCGAGCTGCTCACCCCGGGGGCCCCGTGATCACCTGGCTCGTGTCCGCCGCGTCCGCCTCCGACGAGATCTCCGTCGAGTGGGCCCGCCCGTTCACCCTCGCCACTCCGGAGCCGTGGCACTGGCGGTCCGACCGGCCGCTGGTGCGCGAGGGCGTGATCCTGCAGCTCCGGGTGGACCCGGCGAAGCTCGTCCCCCTACAGACCGCCGAGCCGGTGCTG
Organism: Myxococcota bacterium; assembly: GCA_040080105.1. Classification (GTDB taxonomy): domain Bacteria; phylum Myxococcota_A; class UBA796; order UBA796; genus JACKER01. Next base: position 6,412 of record JBEBJC010000438.1, on the reverse strand, counting down.
TACGTGGGTGAGTGGCCGGCGATGCGGTTCAACTGGGACTGGAACGGCGGCTGCGCGGTGGTGGTCGTGCCCGGGAGGCTCGAGCCGAGCACCCGGCTCACCTGGGGCGCGCCCGAGCTGCCCGAGCGGATCACCCCCGAAGCCGCCCGCGCCACCTCCGCTCGGGCGGCGGCCCCCGACGGTGCCCGGATCGCGGCGGCGCTGGCGGCCGGGGGCGCGCCCCTGTCGGCCGCGGGGTTCTCCGACGTGGCGGCGGTGGTGATGGAGCGGGTGGGGGCGTGCTCGACCGCCCCCGAGGACCGATCGCGGGCGCCCTGACCCACGTCAGCGCTTGGCGCCCGCCGCGCCGGACACGATCGCCTCGACCACCGACGGATCGGCGAGGGTGGTGATGTCGCCCAGCTGCTCGGGGAGCCCCTCGGCCACCTTGCGCAGGATCCGGCGCATCACCTTGCCGGACCGCGTCTTCGGCAGCCCGGGGACGAACTGGAACACGTCGACCTTGGCGTGCGCGCCGATCGCGGTGCGGCAGATCCCGTTGAGCTTGCCCGGCAGGTCCGGGGTCGGCGCGGTCCCTGGTTGGAGCACGATGTAGGCCCACACGCCCTGGCCCTTCATGTCGTGCGGGTAGCCCACCACCCCGGCCTCAGCGACCTCGTCGGCGCTGACCAGCGCGCTCTCGAACTCCGCGGTCCCCATCCGGTGACCGCTCACGTTGATCACGTCGTCGACCCGACCGGTGATCCAGTAGTACCCGTCGGAATCGCGGCGCACGCCGTCGCCGGTGAAGTAGTAGCCCGGGTACATCGCGAAGTAAGTCGAGACGAACCGCGGGTGGTCCCCCCACACCGTGCGCGCCTGCCCCGGCCAGGGGTGCGCGAGGCACAACTTGCCCTCGCCGGGCCCGATCAGCACCCGGTCCTTTTCGTCGAGGATCACGGGCAACACGCCCGGCAGCGGCAGCGTGGCCGATCCCGGCTTCGGCGGGGTGACCGGCGCGATCGGCGTGATCAGGTGCCCTCCGGTCTCGGTCTGCCACCAGGTGTCGACCACCGTGCACCGCGACTGGCCCACCACCTCGTGGTACCACCGCCACGCGTCCGGGTTGATCGGCTCGCCCACCGTGCCCAGCACCCGCAGCGAGCTGCGATCGTACTTCGTGACCGGCGCGTCCCCGAACGCCGCCAGCGCCCGCAGCGCGGTCGGCGCGGTGTAGAACACGGTGATCCGGTGCCGCTGGACCACGTCCCAGTACCTCCCGGCGTCGGGGTAGGTGGGGATCGACTCGAACATCAGCGAGGTCGCCCCGTTCGCGAGCGGGCCGTACACGATGTAGCTGTGCCCGGTGACCCAACCCACGTCGGCCATACACGCGAACACGTCGTCCTCGCGCAGGTCGAAGGTCACCTGAGTGGTCCAGGCGGCCCACAGCAGGTACCCGCCGGTGGTGTGCAGCAACCCCTTGGGCTTGCCAGTGGAGCCCGAGGTGTACAACACGAACAGCGGGTGCTCCGCGTCGACCGACACCGCGAGATTCTCGTCTCCGGCGCCAGGCACCACGTCCTGCCACCACACGTCGCGGCCACCGACCCAACCGACCTTGTTACCGGTGTGGCGATACACCAGCACCTTGCTGACCTCCAGCCCGACCAGCGCCTCGTCGGCCACCCGCTTCAGCGGGACGATCTTCCCGCCGCGGCGCCCCTCGTCCTGGGTGATCAACACCTTCGCGCCCGAGTCGATCACCCGGTCGCGCAGCGACTCGGCCGAGAACCCGCCGAACACCACGGAGTGGACCGCCCCGATCCGCGCGCAGGCCAACATCGCGACCGCGGCCTCCGGGATCATCCCCATGTAGATCACCACCCGGTCGCCCGACTCGACCCCGAGGTCGGTCAGCGCATTGGCGGCCCGGCACACCTCCCGGTGCAGGTCGCGGTAGGTGAGCTTGCGGGTGGTCCCCGGCTCGTCTCCCTCCCACAGGATCGCCACCTTGTCGGCGCGGGTGGCCAGGTGTCGGTCCACGCAGTTCGTGGTGACGTTGAGCTTCCCGTCCCGAAACCACTGGAACGGGCCGTCGGCGATGGTGTGGTACCCGCCTTCGAGCCCCACGGTGGGCGAGCGGTCCCACTCCAGCCGTCGGTGGGCCTCGTGCAGCCAGAACCCGCTCGGGTCGGCCGCGGCGCGCGCGGCGGCGTCGAGGTACTGCTCACGGGTGTGGATCGGGCTCGGCGAGCCGTGGCGGACGCGGTCCGGCACGGGGTACAGCTCGGAATTCACGGGGCCTCCGGGACCGACCCCCTTAACCGCGCCCGCGGAATTGCGGTGAACGGGCCCAGGCACGAGCCTTGCATGCCCTACGGCCGTGGGGGTGCCCCATGGAACTGTGGATTGCGTTGGCGGTGGTGGTTGCGACAGCGGTGTTGCCGATCTTCGCCATGTGGTGGACTTGGTATCGGATGTCCTAGTGGACGTCCGAACGGGCCAGATCCCCCGAGGGGTTGGGGGATCTGGCCCACCCTGTTCCTCTCCCGGTTCGAGTACGATCGGCGACCATGAAGCGAAGCGTGTGGCTCGCCGCGATCGGAGTGGCTGTCGGCTCGGCCGCCGGCGTCGCCGCGATCGGCGCCGCTGGGCCACACCCGCGGGCGGTCCGACGCGACGCCGATCTCGCGGAGATCCACGAGCAGCTGATCCCGGCGTGGTCGGCGAGTGAGGGTGGCGCTCGGGTCGCGCAGCTCGAGCGGCTGCGCGGCGCGCTGATCGACCCCGAGCTCGAGGAGCTGTTCGATCGGATCGCCGCGCCGGAAGCGCCCGCGCCGGGTGAGCTGCGGCTGTTGGTGGATCGGTGGAACGACACGTGCAAGCGGTCCGGGCACCGGTGGCGCCTGTCGGGTGAGGTGAGCGGCGGACGGGTGACCGCGCGCACCTACCGGGTGGTCGACGCCGACGACCGGGTGTCGGTGGGCGGGTGGTCGTTCCCGATCGAGGTGCGGCGACGGGTCGACGACCGGACCCCGGTCGATCCGTGGTTGGGCCAGGTGCACCGCGGCTCGGACGGGGTGGTGGTGCTGCTCGACCGGGTCGAGGCGTTCACCGACGACACGGTCCGGCCGCTGCTGGACCCGGCGTCGGACCCGGCGCGGGGACCGTTGGAGCGCGCGTTCGCGCCAACGGTCCGTGCCCAGGCCGCCGCGGCGGTCGGCCCGGAGCCCGGCGCGCTGGTCGAGTGGGTGGCGCGCTCGATCGTGGTGCACGAGGGGCGACACGGGTACGACCGCGCGACGTTGGGCGGGCAGCGGATCCCGTGCCGCGGGTGCCCCTCGGACACGACCCACGTGGGCGCGCTCGAAGGGGTGGCGTACCTCGCCGGCTTCGCCGACCCCTCCACCGGAGCGCTGGCGATGCTGCAGGCGTGCGCCGTCCTGCGGGAGGCACAGCTCGTGCCGGACCGCGCGTCGATGATCCGGTTCCTGACCGGCGAGCTGGCCCAAGGGGGGTGTGACGCCGGCCCGCCGCCCGACCTGGCCGCGCGCGCCACCGCGCTGTCCGAGCGGACCTTCGGCAGCGCGGTCGAGGTGTCGCTGCCGGAGCCCGGGTGGATCACCGAGGGAGAGCCATGATCACGTTCGCGTTGGCCGGGTGCCGGCCCGATCCGGGGCTGCCGCGGTACGGAGATTGGCCCGTGTGGATCGACGAGCACGCCGCGGTCGCGGAGGACCTCGGCCACGCCCCGTCGTTCTCGGAGCCGCCGTCCAGCGGGCCGCTGGTGTTCGTGGACGGAGCCGAGGCCGCGGGACTCGGCGCGGCGGTCGGGGGTGGGAACCAGCACGGCGTGGGCATCGGGTTGGTCGACCTGGACGGCGACGGGTGGCTCGACCTGGTGCTCGCGAACGGGCGGTCGAACGTGACCGGAGCGGTCACCCCGTCGGCGTTGTACTGGAACGCCGGGGACGGAACGTTCGTCGACGGGACTGCCGCGCTGGGGGGCGCGCTCGACGGGCGAGACCTGTACTCGGTCGCCGCGGGCGACCTGGACAACGACGGGCGGGTCGACCTGGTGTTCGGCGCCCAACCTGCGGACGTGCTGTTGACCAACCTCGGGGCGCGAAGGTTCGCCGACCGGTCCTCCGCGCTGGTGGGGCCCCGCTCCGACCCGGCCGCCGTCGCCGACGGGCGGAGCAAGATCGTGTCGATCGGAGATCTGGACGCGGACGGCTGGCAAGACGTGGTGTCCGCGTCGTCCACCCTGCCGGACCCAGGCGTGACCGTCGCGCACAACCTCGGAGGGGGCGCGTTCGAGGACTGGACGGCGCACACCGGCGCCGTGATCGCGGGGGACGGCAACCCGTGCGCGGTGATGTTCACCGACTACGACAACGACGGTCGGCGCGACCTGTGGATCTGGAACGACCGAGGCGGGCACGTGTTGCTGCACAACACCGGCGGCGGAGTGCTGGAGAACTTCGAGAACACCGCGGATCGGGTGTCGATCCGCAACCCGATGGGCATCGACGGCGCAGACATCGATCTGGACGGCGACCTCGACTACTACGTGTCGAACATCGGCGGCCACCCGCTGCTCGAGAACCAGGGCGACGGCACGTTCGTGGACGTGACCTCGCGCTGGGACGCCGACGGGGACTTCGGCTGGGGCCTGGCGTTCGAGGACTTCGACCTCGACGGGCTGCCCGACCTGTACGTGACCCAGGAGGACGACCGGCCGGTGCTCGTGTACCACAACGTCGGCGGCGCGTTCGACCGATCCGCGATCCCCACCGGAGGGACGGTGCACGCGTCGGCCGCGCACAACGTCCCGGCGGCGACGGGCGACATCGATCGCGACGGCCGGGTGGACGCGGTGTGGGTCCGCACCGACGGCTCTCCGCTGGTGCTGCACCACAACCAGACCGACGTGACCGGGCGACACTGGCTCGAGGTGGAGGTGGCCGACACCCCGGGCACCGGCGAGCGAGGTGGCATCGGCGCACGGGTGGTGGTGCGCACGCCCGACGGTCGCACCCAGTTCCGCGACATCACCGCGGGCTCGTCGCGCGCGTCGCAGAGCGCCCTGTCGGTGCGGTTCGGCCTCGGGGGCTGGGACGGGGCGGAGCTGGTGTTCGTCGCGTGGCCGGACGGGCGGGCGCTCAGGCTGGAGAACGTGCCCGGGGACCGTACCCTGTCGCTGTAGCTACTTGTTCTTCGGCTTCTTCGGCTTCTTCCCGGTGGGCTCCGGCGGCGGCGGGGGAGGGGTGATCTCGGTGGTGCCCACCACGCCCCCATCGACCGCGATCAGCCACACGCCTCCGCCGGACGCGACGTACGCGACTTCGAACTCGGGGATCGACGCCTGCAGCAGGTGCTCGATCTCCGCCGCCCGCGCCGGATCGGCCAACCGCTCGAGCACCGGCCGACGGTACTGGCTCGGGACCACGAACGTGCTGTCGCCGCCGATCGTGACCCACGCCGACCGGATCCCCACCCCCGAGCTGTGTTGGAACAGGTGGAGCCCCGGCACGACCGCGGCGCCGTCGCGGAGCTCGACCCCGTCGAGCCACGGGCCGCTCGACGGGTCGTCCGGCGACAGGCTCAGGTGGGCCGCCGGAGAGGTGGCGCGCAGCTCCTCCAGCAAGGCCGACCCGGCGCTCGGCCACCGCGGCGCCCACACCAGGTCCGGGGTGAACGCGAGCGCGGTGCGGAGCTCCCCGCGCGCGATCTCGATCTCCCCCAGCTCCGCCGCCAGGCCTCCCCGCAGGGCGAACGCGCTCGCCGCCACCCGCCGGTCGACCAGCTCCGCCGCGCACCCGATCGACCCGACCACCAGGTCGAGGTGATCCATCGCCGCCGGTCCGTCGCGATCGGCCGCCCAGGCGGTCTCGGCCCGCACGACCTCCGCCTGGATCTCGAGGCTGGTGGCCGGCGCGCGGCTGCAGCGACGCATCGCGGCGTCTCCCAGCACCGCAGGCTCGGTGGCGAGGAGCTCGTCGAGCTTGGTCGGCGCGAGCTGGGTCGCCGGCAAGCCGGCCCGGTCCGCGACCGCGATCACCACCGAGACCCCGTCCGCCCCGTCGTACACCACCGGCACCGCAGCGCTCGCAGCCACCGCCCACCACATCTGGCCCTCTCCGTGTTTCGAACCCGGCTGCGCCGCTCGGTGTTCCTACTGGGAACAGGCCCGGTTCGCGTCGAAGTCGTAACAGAGCGTGACCCGCTCGCCCTCGCTCACCTCGATCGCCACCCGGTGGGTCTCGTCGCTCACCGGGCTCTTGAGCACCAGCAGGTGCTTGCCCACCGGCAGCGGGTACGCCCCGCCGACCGCCTGCAGTCGCTGGTTGTTCGCCGAGACCGTGCCCCCCGACGGGATGGTGCGGACGAACACCAACCCCGTGCGGGCCGGGGGCGGGCCCGGAGG
>JBEBJC010000437.1:0-6808 GCA_040080105.1 Myxococcota bacterium | reverse complement strand
TGCCGCTCGGGCCGACCGCGTCGCGCCAGGGCTCGATCGACACCCCGCCCGAGGGGGTGCGGGCCGTCGCGCACCGGTGCGCGGCCGCGGGGCTGAAGGTGCTGGGGCTGCGGTTCCGCGACGACCCGTTGGTCCCGGCCCAGCGGTTCGCGTACCTGCGGGAGCAGCTCGGCGACGGCTTCGTGGCGGTGGAGCTCGACCAGGCCGACGCGAACCCGGGCGAGCGGAACCGGCCACACCACTCGGTGCTGACCGGCGGGCTGGTGGACGCGCCCAACGAGCCGACCCGCGCGGCGCTCGACCAGGTGATCGAGCACTTGTGCAGCCGGTTGCTGGGCTGAGGAGGGGGCAGATGTCGAAGCTCGCGATCGTGGGCGGTGGGTTCATGGGCGGCGCGTTGGCCGAGGGGCTGATCGACGCCGGGTGGCACCGCGACAGCTTCGTGGTGGCCGAGATCAGCCGCGATCGGCGGGAGCACCTCACCGAGCGGCTGAAGCTCCGCACCACCGACGACGCCGTCGCGGCGGTCGCGTCCGCGAGCACCGTGCTGATCGCGATCAAGCCGCAGGGCGTGCCCGCGATGCTCGAGGCGCTCGCGCCCCGGTGGACCCCGGACAAGGCGTGCATCTCGATCTGCGCCGGGATCCCGATCGCCCGGTTCGAGGCGGCGCTGCCCGGCGCGCCGGTGCTGCGGACGATGCCGAACATGCCGGCCGCGGCGGGGATGGGGGTCACCGCGATCGCCCGCGGCGCACACGCCACCGACCAGCACCTCGCCACCGCGCTGAACATCCTGTCGGCGGTCGGCCGGGTGGTCGTGGTCGACGAGGCGCAGATGGACGCGGTGACCGCGGTGTCGGGCACCGGCCCGGCGTACGTGTTCTACCTGGCGCAGGCGCTGATCGAGGCGGCGCTCGCCGAGGGGCTCGACCGTGAACAGGCGAACCTGCTGGTGCACCAGACGTTCGTGGGCGCCGCGCACTTGCTGCAACACGACGGCTCGGGTCCGGAGGAGCTGCGCCGGCGGGTGACGAGCCCGAACGGCACCACCCACGCCGCGATCACCCACCTCGAGGCCACCGGCTGGGCCGCGACGTTCCGCGAGGCGGTGGCGAAGGCGCGCGCGCGGGCCGCCGAGCTCGGGCGAGGCTAGGTCGGAGCGGACATGGCGAACGAAACCACCACCGCCCAGACCGACCCCCGGCCACCCGCCGACGGGGACACCCCGCGCCGCACGGCGCTCGCGCTCGCGTGGAGCGTGCACGAACCGCACCGGATCGGGGAGATCGCGTTCGTCGATCCACGCGAGCGGTGGGTGCTCGGGCGGGAGGGGAACCTCCGCTGGCTCCAACACCGCCCGGTCACCCGGTCGCCGACCGGGCCGCTGTCCGACCCGGCGCTGTCGCGGGAGCAGCTCGAGCTCTTGTCGGGTCCCGGCGGGCGGATCCAGGTGTCGAGCGTGGGGCGGCTCCCCCTGCGGGTGAACGGGGTCGGGTGCGACACGCGCGAGGTCGGCCCCGGCGACGTGCTCGAGATCGGCGACCGGATGGTGATCGTGGTGCACCGCCGGCCGACCGAGCTCGAGGGCCCGCGGCCGACCCACCCGTTCGGCCTCGCCGACGCGCTGGGGTTCGTGGGCGAGGGGCCGGCGGCGTGGGACCTGCGGGCCCGGATCGCGTTCCTCGCGCGCCGCCCGGCGCACGTGTTGGTGGCCGGCGAGTCCGGCACCGGCAAGGAGCTCGCCGCGCGCGCGCTGCACACGTTGTCGCCGCGCGCCCGCGGCCCGTGGGTCAGCCGGTCGGCCGCCACGATCCCCGAGTCCCTCGCCGACGCGGAGCTGTTCGGCAACCTCGGCAACTACCCGAACCCCGGGATGGTCGCGCGTCCCGGGCTGGTCGGCGAGGCCGACGGCGGGACGTTGTTCCTCGACGAGTTCGGCGAGCTGCCCCTCGAGGTGCAGGCCCGCCTGCTGCGGGTGCTCGACGCGGGCGAATACACCCGGCTCGGCGAGGCGAAGGCCCGCCGCTCGGATCTGCGGCTGGTGGCGGCGACCAACCGATCGCTCGACGCGCTGAAGCACGACGTGCTGGCGCGGCTGCCGCTGAGGCTCCACCTGGCGCCGCTGACCGGGAGGCGCGAAGACGTGTCGCTGGTCGCGGTGCACGTGCTGCGCGGGATCGCGCGCACCGACGCCGAGGTCGCGCGAGGGTGGTTCGATCACGGGGCGATCGACGGGTTCCCGCGGATGACCACCCGGCTCGTGGCCGCGCTGGTCTCGCACCCGTACCGGACCCACGTGCGCGAGCTCACCGCGCTGTTGTGGCGCGCGATCGGGGAGGCGCGCGGGTCCGAGCTCGACCTGTTCCCGTCGTACGGGCAGTGGGTGGGCCCCCCGGCCGACGCGCCCCCCGCGGGCGTCGACCCGACCGATCTGCCGGCCGAGGTGGTCCAGGCGTGCCTCGATCGGCACGGCGGGCGCCAGGAGCTCGCGTGGCGCGAGCTCGGCCTGTCGAGCCGCCACGTGCTCGCCCGCCTGGTCAAGAAGTACGGGTTGAAGGTGCGCGGGCGCACCGCGGGGTAGGTACCGGCGGTGCGCGACGCCGACGAGACCTGGGTGCCCGACGCTCCCGCAGAACCCGCGCCGGGCTCCACCGGGTTGCTCGCGGGTCGGTACGAGCTCGGCGCGGTGATCGGCCGCGGTGGATCGGCCGAGGTCGTCGAGGCGCGCGACCGGCTGACCGGGGAGCGGGTCGCGGTGAAGTGGGTGCCGCTGCTCGGCCCACACGCGCACCGGCTGCTGCGGCGCGAGCTGTCCGCCCTGCTCGCGCTGCGGCTGCCCGGGGTAGTGCGGCTGCGCGACGACGGCACGGTGGGCGACCGGTCGTTCTTCGTCACCGACCGGATCGACGGGGTCCCGTACACGGTCGGGTGCGCGCCGGGGTGGGAGTCCTGGCGTCCGCGGGTGATCGGGCTGCTCGACGTGCTCGCGCGGGTGCACCTCGCGGGGGTGGTGCACCGCGACCTCAAGCCGGCCAACGTGCTGGTCGACCGGGCCGAGCGGGTGGTGTTGCTCGACTTCGGGCTGGCCCAGGGTCGGCTGGTCGAGCGGGGCACCGGGGGATGGATCGAGGGCACGCCGCTGTACATGGCGCCCGAGCAGCTGCGGGCCGAGCCGTGTGACGAGCGGACCGACCTGTACGCCGCCGGCGCGATGATCTTCGAGCTGGTGACCGGGCGCCGGTGGGCGCTCGAGCCCGCCGGGGGGCGCGGCGAGCTGATCCGGGCCGCGGTCCCGGCCGCGCTGGCGGAGCAGGTCGAGCGGATGTTGGCGGTCGATCCCGCCCACCGCCCGCGGTCGGCGCTGGCGGTGCTGGAGGCGATCGACGCCGACCCGCGGGCGGACCTCGGGGCAGGCCTCGGGCCCGGGCCGTGGACCGAGCGGGCGCTGCGGGCGCTGTTCGTGGACCGGCGGCGGAGCTTCCTGCACCTCGCCGAAGACGGCGCGCGGCTGTTGTTCGCCGAGGCCCACGGCGACCCGCGCGCCACCCGGGCCACCCTCGAGCGGTGGATCGGCGCGGGGCTGGTCAGCTGGTCGGGCGACGGCCGGGTGGTGATCGCCCGCGAGGCGATCGAGCAGATCGCGGCGGGCCGGCCGGGGTCCCCCCAGGCGAAGCTGGTGGCGATGCTCGAGGCGGGGGCCGAGCCCGACGAGGTGAGCCGCGCGGCGCGGGCGATCGGCGCCCGGCTCGCCCGGTCGGGCCACCTCGAGCGGGCGCTCGGGGTGCTCGACGCGGCCGAGCTGTGGGCGCGCGGCACCCCGTCGGAGCTCGGGGTGCTGCAGGACCGGGTGGCGTGGTCGCTCGGCCTCCAAACGCAAAACGCGGTGGATCGGGCGCTGTACCGGGTCCAGCGCAGCGAGCTCGCGGCGGAGGACAGCCGGCCGCTGGAGCTGCTGCTGCGCGGAGGGCGGGCGGCGTTCGGGGGGGACCCGCACCGGGCGCTCGAGCTGCTCGATCAGAAGCCCCAGGGGCTGCCTGAACGGCTCGAGGGTTGGTGGCACGGTGCGAGATGGAAGGCGGCGTCGCAGCTAGATTTCGCCATCCATGAGCGTGAGCTTGACAGTATCTCAGACTGGGCAGCCTGCACGCCCCTGCGCACCAGCCAGTGGACTGGCTGGCGGGGCTATCTGCGCTACCGGCAGCAGCGCTACCGAGAGGCCGCCGAGCTGTTGTTGATCGCCGCGCGAACCCGACCGCCCGGTCAGGAGCGAGCGCAAATGAGCTACATGGCCAGCGCTGCGTTCCTCGAGTTGAACGAGCTCGAGCACGCGCGAAGGCTCGCCCGGTCTGCCGCCAGCGCGTTCCGAAGAGGGCGAAACCCCACGCTCGAGGCGCAGGCCGTTTACGTTATTCGCGCAGTCGCCCTGAGGATGCCAGAGCCACCGGCACCGAACGCGGACTGGGTCGACGCCGGGTCTGATGTTCCGGTCGGGTCCCTACTCTCGCTGGTCGAGGCTGGCATCGCGTTCCGGCACTCAGACTTCGACCAAGTCGTGGCGTGGTGTGATGGGATCGGCGTGGGTTCTGCGGTGCCACCGGACTTGAGGCTACTGTCCGAGGCCCTGGCGTTCGCCGCAAACTCGGAGCGGAGTCTCGCTCCGGACTGGGTGGACCGTGTTGGGGCGCTGTCACCGCAAATTGGGCTGCAGGTTATCGGGCTCGTCGCGAGCCGAACCGAGCTTCCGCCGGAGGTGGCGGCCCTGGTGGCGCAATGGAGCAACGTGCTCGATGCGCGCAACGATGAGGCGCGCCTCGACCTGGTGTCGGTCGGGGACCTCCGGCAGTGGCTCGGGCCTCACCTCACGGGGCGACCAGCGTGAGGTCGTCGTACGAGTAGGCCGCCTGCTGGTAGCCCTTGATCCATCGTGGGGGGTTGCCCAACACCTCGGCCTGCATCGCGCCGACGAACTCGGGGATCGAGGTCCACACGACGCCGTCCGGCACCACCTCGGTCGCGTCGCCGGGCTTCCCCACCGCCACGTGGTTATCGAGGTAGTACCAGTGGTCGAACCACACTACCCCTTGGACCCCGTGGTCCCGCCGCTCGCGCAGCAAGTACCCGGCGTCGACGTTGTTCTGCTCGAGCCGGAACCCGAGAAGGGTGATCTCCGCGGGGTGGGTGAGCGGGGTAATCGACAGCAGGTTCAAGTCGGCCAGTGACGGCGCTGAGGGGAATTTCCGGTTGCTCACCGTGAACCGCGCGGCGGTGTAGTCGTTCCCGGGGACTGCTTCGAGCGTGCCGAGCTTCGCGTCGAGCCCGACCGTGGTGGGGGGGAACAACAGCGACTCGTACTCCAAGGTGAAGCCGCCGACCGACAGCGACTCTTCGTACGACTGGTCCATCATGACCCAAGCCTCGATGTACTGCGTCCGGTCGACCGGGTTGGGGACGACCATCAGCCAGCCTCGGGGGGTGGACCCATCGACGATCATCCCGACCGCCCCCGGGGCGAGCTGCGGGACGTTCGGGAACTTGATGGCGACGCTCGGGATGGCGATCGGGGTGCCGAGGGCCTGCACCGCGGCCAGGTACTTCTCGTACTCCGGGTAGTCGAGCAGTCCATTGACTCCGGCCAAGGCCGAATTTGCAACGAGAAACGGAAGCATGTCTGTTCTCCCCTCGAGTGACGCGGCATCTCTCAGCAGGCGCCGTGCCAAGTGCCGCTACGGAGCTACGCCGCACATTCGGTATCTCGAGTGCGCGCGCGCGCGCATCGCGCATCCGCGCGCATCCCCGAGCGGCCATACTCCGTCGTGCACATTCCTGCGCCATGGTTCCGACGGGTGGTGTACGCTCGCGCCGGGGCGGGGTCCGGAGGAGGGACCATGGCACGGGTCGTCGCGGTGTTGTTCTGTGCGGGTTGTCAGGAGTACGGGCTCGATCTCGGCATCCACGGTGGGGATCGTCCGAACGACGCCGATCCGCCCGGCGCGGGCGGGCAGGGGGCCGACGACCCGGGCGAGGCCGACGGGTTCGATCCGTTGCCCGGCGAGGACCTGCCCCCCGGCTGGACCGACTGGGATCGGTCGTGCGCGAACGCCGACCCGTTCGAGTTCGGCGTACACGACGATCGGATCGTGATCTCCGACCCGATCGACGGGCTGTCGGCGCTGATCACCGTCGGGAACCTCGCACTCGTGCCGCGCCCCGGCCCGGTCGAGGTGGTCGCGAGCGGGAGCGGCAACGGCGAGCTCCGGATCGAGGACGGGATCCTGGTGATCGACTACGTCGGCACCGTCGGGAACCTCACGGTGTACGCCCCGCCCGACCTGCAGAGCTACGACTTCCGCCTGTGCGTCGGCAACATCGACTTCGAGGGCGTGGCCGGGGTGGTCTCCGCCGAGGCGCGCACCGGGAACATCGACGGGCGCGGGCTCGTGGCCGACACCGCGTTTGCCCACGATCGGATCGGCAACGTCGATCTGCAGTTCGACGCCCCTCCGGCCGGGGTGTTCGTCGAGGGGGTCACCGGCAACCACGACCTGGTGCTACCGATCGACGCGTGTGATTGTGACCTCGACGTGGACGTGGGCAACGTGACGCTGCGCGGCATCGACGACGACCCGAGCGCGCAGACCGAGGTGTTCGCCTTCCGGCGCAACGGCAACGTCACCGTTCGGCAGTAGTGGTCGTTCCGGCCGATCCGGCGGGTCCCCCTCACCCCAACCCTCTCCCCAGAGGGGAGAGGGGGCCGGTTAGAGCCGGGGTGAAGCACGTTTTCCCCCTCTCCCCCGCCGCGGGGGAGAGG
>JBEBJC010000436.1:0-6827 GCA_040080105.1 Myxococcota bacterium | reverse complement strand
GGCGGCGCAGGAGGTGGTGGTGCCGCGGCACGTCGACCTCACCCCGGCGCTCGCCGTGATGGGGGGCGGCGACCGGTGGGCGCTGAACGACTGGCTGGTGATCGAGATCCTGGGGGTCACGATCGGCGGGTTCGCCTCCGCGTGGCTGCGCGGGCGGGCGCGGCTGCAGACGGTGAAGGGGTCGCAGATCTCGGTCCCCACCCGGTGGACCGCCGCGTTCGTCGGCGGGATGGTGATGGGGTTCGGCGCGCGGATCGCGCGCGGCTGCACCTCGGGCCAGGCGTTGTCGGGAGGCGCCGTGTTGTCGTTCGGGTCGTGGGCGTTCATGTTCGCGGTGTTCGGCGGCGGCTACGCGCTCGCGTGGTTCACCCGCCGGCTGTGGCTCGACGCGCCGGCCGCGCAGGAGGTGACGTGATGGCGCCGTTCGACCTGTGGGCCTCGCTCGGCCCGGTGGGCGGGTTCCTCGTGTACCTCGCCATCGGGTTCGCGTTCGGGTTCGTGCTCGAGTCGTCCGGGTTCGGCGACGCGCGCAAGCTTGCCGGCCAGTTCTTCTTCCGCGACCTGTCGGTGGTGCGGGTGATGTTCACCGCGATCCTCACCGCGATGTGCCTGCTGTTCGCCACCGCCTCGCTCGGGTGGCTCGACTGGCAGGACGTGTGGGTCAACCCGACCTACCTCGTGCCCGGGGTGGTCGGCGGGTTCGTGATGGGGTTCGGGTTCATCGTGGGCGGCTACTGCCCCGGCACGTCGCTGGCCGCGGCCGGCTCGGGCAAGATCGACGGGATGATGTTCGTGGGCGGCGCGCTCGCCGGGATGTTCGTGTTCGGCGAGGTCGCGGACGGGCTCGCCGAGTTCATGCACCTGACCGCGTGGGGCCGGTTCACGTTGCCCGAGGCGTTCGGGGTCCGCACCGGGGTCGCGATCGTCGGGTGTGTCGGGCTCGGGGTGGTGTTCTTCACCGTGATGAACAGCCTGCAGCGCACGGTGTGGAAGGTCGACGAGCCCGGCCGGTTCTCGCTCGCCGGGCGCTCGGTGCACCCGGCGGCGCTGCTCCTGCCCGCGGCCGCGCTGCTCGTGCCGGTGTTCGCGTTCGACCTGCCCGACGCCGACCGCACCTACGCGCTACGCGCCGACGAGTACGACCAGCGGCTCGCGTCCGCCGCGCGGATCGACCCGGGCGAGCTGTTGACCTACGTGCACGACAACGACGTCCGGCTGCGGATCGTCGACGTGCGCGACGAGACCTCGTACAACCTGTTCCACCTGCAGGACGCCGAGCGGGTGGAGGTCGACGCGCTCGACCGGGTGTGGCGCGCCGACCCGCCGTCGAACCAGCTGGTGGTGGTGGTGGGCGACGACGGCGCCGAGGCCGAGCTCGCGTGGAAGCGGCTCGTGGCGATGAAGGTGCCGAACACGTACCTGCTCGACGGGGGACTGAACCGGTGGCTCGACCGGTACGGCCAGGGCACGGGTCGCGGTCCGCTGCCGGCCGATCGGTGTGCCCCCGCCGACCTGTGCTGGGAGTTCGGCGCCGCGCTCGGCGACCGCGAGCCCGCGGCGCACCCGTCGCGTCACGCGCTCGAGCGCGACGCGGAGGTGCACCCGTGGGAGAAGCGGGTCCAGCTGCAGACCAAGGCGCGCAAGGGCGGCGGCTGCGGCTGACTCGGCGAGGCCCACGATACAAGCTGGTACAACCGCGGAGACGCTCCTGAAGGTCGTCCCGTTACCTCCGACCCATCTGGCGAATCGCCAGATGGGAGGTGGAAGATGGGAAAGGTCTGGTGCCTGATCGCGAGCCTGTTCGTCGGTGCGCCGGCGTGGGCGTTGTGCACCTCGGACGAACCTCAGGCCTGCATCGGACCCGGCGGGTGTCCAGGGACCCGCGAGTGTCCGGGCATCTGCCAGTGCGACGTGTCGGAGCCCTGCACTACTGCTTGCGGCCGGAGCAGCTGGCTCGACGAGGCCGGCGAGTGCATGGCGGTGGACGAGTCCTGCAACAACTGCGACGACGACGGTGACGGCGTCGTCGACGACGGCGTCAGCTGCGTCGCCAAGACCCCGTTCACCCCGAAGTGCGGGTCCTACACGGGCATCCAAGTCGCACTCGGCTCCAACCGGTTGGCGGACGATCCGAACACCCCGAAAGGGATCGGCACGCGGTACGCCAACAACCTCGCGTACACCGCCCGCCTGTACACCAACCCGTTGATCGAGGGCCTGGTCCTCGAGTTCTCGACCCTGAAGATCAACGCGTTCGACACGCTGAAGGTGATCGACCCTTCCGGCGTCACCAGCGACCTCGGCAAGTTCGTCCATTTCGAACCGCGAGCCGAGGTCCCGGTCACGCTCGCCGGCCTCGGTCAGAGCAGCGGCCTCGCCTTCACCTTCGACACGGGTCCGTCGATCACCGACGACGGGTGGATCCTCGACAAGGTGGACGTGACCTGCGGTGCGGCGGCGAGCACCACCATCCCGTTCCTGACCGAGGACGACGCCGACACCTACGGCCTGCTCACTGCCTGTGACGATGTGGTGTTCTTCCGGATCCCGGTCGGCGCCGAGCCGCTCTCGGTGTGGATCGACGGTGTGGACGGCCCCCTGAACGCCGATCTGTACGCCCGCTACGACGCGGTGCCGGAGCACGGTGTCGCCGACTTCAGCTCGGCCGGAACCACCTCCGACGAGTGGATCGACATCGACCAGCCACTCGCCGGGCACACGCTGTTCATCGCAGTGCACTCCGCCCACGGAACGGGCTCGTTCAACATCCGGATGGCCAGGGTCAAGCCGACCATGCGCTGGGCGGATTCCCTGCCGCCGGGCCGCCCGTTGAACGTGGGCACCGGGTTCACCGCGACCGCCGGCGAGCTGGACCAGATCGAGGAGATGCTGCTCGGAGCCCAACGGTTCATGGTCGGGATGACCGAGGGCAAGGTCCAGCTGCGGCAGATCGACTTGTACAACCGCAGCGGCACCTTCAACGAAGAGTGTGATTGCGGCGTCCAGGGGTGCGATGTGTGCGTATTCAACAACTCTGGCCGGGCGCAAAACGTGTTCGGCTACATCCGCTTGTTCAAGGAGGAGTGGGAGCTTCCGAGCAGCGCGCACCGGTTCAGCGAAGGCTCGAAGACACTCGGACACGAGCTCGGCCACCTCCTACTGGGTCTCGGCGACGAATACCGCGACCATGGGATCGCCGCCGAGACAACCTGTGTCCACGCCGACCTCCGGTGCTCGTCGAGCGCGATGGCCCACCAACAAGTCACCGGCAACCTCTGCACCGACCTCGACCACGGCGGCGACACCAGCCCGATTGGCCACGTGTGCGGCAACTGCCCGTTCATGTGGTACGGAAACGCGACCGAATCCGGCCAATCCTGCACCGACGAGATGTGCAACGCGTGCCTGATGGACGGCGGCTCTGCCTGGTCGGGGATCACCGCCGCCGGGTTCGTCTACTCGATGCCGATCCGAACCCCCAACGACATCACCTACGAGAACTTCGCCCTCCCCTTCACCGTGGTTCGGAGGTGACCGTGCTCTACGCCTTGTTGTCGTCCGTCGGGTGTGAACGGTCCGAGCCGCCCTCGGTCCCACTCCCTGCGCTGATCCCGACCCTGTCGGTGTACCCTCCGGATCTGGTGTCGAACCTCCAGATCGACCCGCCGCCGCTCCTGCTGTCGGTCGACGCGCCCGATGGGCTCGCGATCTCTGCCCTCACCGAGCAGCTCCTCGGTCGGGTCGAGCTCACCGGCGTGCGCGGCGGAGCCACGACTGTCCGGACCGAGACCGTGGCCCCGACCCGCTCGCTGAACAGCGAGTCCTGGGAGCCGAGCGGGATGCTGGTGACGCCGGAGCGAGCCCTCGGCGCGGGGTGGGTCGAGCTGAAGGTCGACGTCTCCCGGTTGGAGGTGACCCTGCCGGCGGACGTCCACATCGTCGACGGCTGGCTCGTGACCCGGTTGAACGTCGGATCTGCCCCCACCGTACGACGGATCTCGATCTGCCCCTCGGTGTCTCAGATCCACGTGGAGTTCTCCGAGCCGACCCTGCTCGTCGACGACCCGCTGTACGCGTTGGAGCTGTTCGACCAGGCCGGCTACAACGTCGAATGTGTCGTCAAAGGGGACGAGGTCCACCTCGACGGCGACGGTACCGTGCTGTCCGTGCAGTGCGCCAACCCCCTGCCCCAGACCCTGGATCTCACCGTCCCACAGCGGAGCTTCGCGAGCGCGATCTCGGGGAAACGGGTGACCGCGCGCGACGGATCGGAGTTCTCGGCGATCCTCGACTATCGGCAGCTCCCACTCGCCGGCAACGGCCAGGGTGACTGCGGCGTGTTCGTGCCCCCGTAGCGCGCCACCCTGCACCTCCGGCGACCCCATGCTGGTGGGGGCGTCGGAGGTGACGGACGTCCGTCGGTGGTGGACGATACGATCCACTCCGGATGGGCATACTAGGCTGGCAAGCCACCTGCATACCGCGGCAGGAGGTCCAGAATGACCTGGTGGCTGTCGTTCACGCTCGCCCACGCCAACCCATTCGACATCGACGGCGACGGCTTCTCCCCGCCGTCGGACTGCGACGATCTCGACCCGAAGACCCACCCCGGCGCGTTCGACATCGTCGGTGACGACCACAATCAGGACTGCGTGGGCGGAGCGTCGTGCTACCAAGACAACGACGACGACGGCACCCGCACCACGCTGACGACCAGCTCGGCCGACGACGACTGCAAAGACGCCAAGGAGGGCAAGAGCGGCGACCTGATCGACTGCAACGACGCGAACGCGGGGATCAGCCCGCTCGACAGCGAGATCGTCGCGAGCGGCGTCGACGAGGACTGCGACGGCGAGGAGCTGTGCTTCGCGGACGCCGATGACGACGGAGTCCCCACGTACGAGCTCGTGGGCTCCAGCGGCGACCTGGACTGCAAGGACCCTGGCGAGTCCCCCGCCAGCCTGTCGTTCGACTGCGACGACTCGGACGAGGACATCCACGAGGGCGCGGTCGAGCAGGTCGGGACCGGGATCGACGAAGACTGCGACGGCGGGGAGCTGTGTTACGGCGACGCCGACAACGACGGCGCGCGCAACACGTCGATCGAGGTCTCGACCGACAAAGACTGCGCCGACGCCGACGAGGCGCTCGAGCTCGACGAGCTCGACTGCAACGACGCGGACAACAAGGTGAACCCGTTCGTGGCCGAGATCCCCGGCGACGGGTTCGACCAGGACTGCGACACCGACGAGTCGTGCTACTCCGATGCCGACAACGACGGCTACCGCACCGACCGGACCCAGGTGTCGTCCGACGTCGACTGCGCCGACTCGACCGAGGCGTACGAGTCCGAGCCCTCGAACGACTGCGACGACTCGGTGGCGAGCGTGCACCCGACCGCGGCCGAGGTGATCGGCGACGAGATCGACCAGAACTGCGACCTGTCCGAGATCTGCTACGCCGACGCCGACTCGGACCACGCCCGCTCCGCGACGCTCACCGCGAGTGACGGCGACCTGACCTGCACCGGCCCGCAGGAGGCCCGCCGCGACGCCCCGGAGGACTGCGACGACGGCGACGACACGGTGCACCCGGGCGCGTTCGAACAGCCGGCGGACGGCGCCGACCAGGACTGCGACGGGCGGGAGGTCTGCTTCGAAGACCTCGATCTAGACGGCGCCCGCTCCGACCACTCCTCGCTCGGCGACGACGCCGACTGCTCGGACCCGACCGAGGCGCTCGAAGCAGCGGAGGAGGACTGCGACGACGCCGACCCCCGGCGGTTCCCGTCCAACCCCGAGGGGGTGGGAGACGGATTCGACAGCGACTGCGACGGGGCCGAGCTGTGCTGGGCCGACGCCGACCAGGACGGGACCAGCGCCACGTCGACCGTCGGGTCGGGTGACGCGGACTGCGCCGATCCGGGCGAGGCCCTCACGGGAGCCGTTCCCGACTGCGACGACACCGACGCTGCCACCCACCCGGGCGCGGCCGAGCAGGTGAGCGACGGGGTCGACCAGGACTGTGACGGCGCCGAGCTGTGCTGGGTCGACGCCGACGGCGACGGCGCCCACGGGGACACCACCACCTCGAGCGCCGACCTCGGGTGTGGTGGCGCCGTCGACACCCCGGCAGACTGCGACGACCACGACGCCGAGCTGTCCCCTGCCGCGGCCGAGACCTGCGACGGTCGGGACAACGACTGCGACGACGCGGTCGACTTCGACGGGTGTGACCCGGACGACCTCGACACCGACGGCCTGTCCAACGCCGACGACGCGGAGCTGTGCGCCAGCGTGGGCCTCACCCCGACCACCTGCCCCGAGGACCCCGACGTGGACGGCGACGCGGTGGTCGACGGCGCCGAGGTCGGCGGCGACCCGGCGCACCCCCTCGACACCGACGGCGACGGCACCTTCGACCTGTTCGACACCGACGACGACGGCGACGGGGTGCGCTCGGTGCACGAGAACCTGATCGAGTGCCCGACCGCGATCGGCGCCTCCCTCCAGCTCGAGGGCGCGTACTGGCTGTTCACCTGCGGGGAGGCGGCGGTGTACGACTTCGGTAGCAACGACCTGTCCGACACGCCGGACCGCGACCAGGACGGCGTGCCGAACACGCGCGACACCGACGACGACGGCGACGGGGTGCCCACCAGCGACGAAGGCGAGGACGATCTCGACTGCGACCTGGTCCCGAACTACCTCGACGCGGACGACGCCGATGGCCCGTGTGTCGAGGCCGGTGAGCCCGCCGACCCCGACACCGACCAAACCTCCGCCGAGCCGGAGGTCGCCGGGGAGGGGAAGGGCTGTCTCTTATAC
>JBEBJC010000008.1:0-29090 GCA_040080105.1 Myxococcota bacterium | reverse complement strand
GCGCTGAACCCCGGCCCCGACGACCTCGTGAGCTTCAACGCGTTCTCGGTGGCCCGCGCGGACCTCGCGCGGATCCAGGAGCTCCAGCGCGGGTTCTTCCGGGAGGTCCGGTCGATCGTGGCGGCGTCGGCCCCGTCGGAGGAGGCGGCCTTGCTGCTGGTCGCCACCGTCCCGTGGCGTCCGGGTGGAACGTAGGCCACCGGCCGCCGCGACGGTCACCGGACGCGCGTCCGCCCTCGCCGCGCCGCCGCCCCCGCGGTGATCGCACCCGCCGGCGCGGCACACCTCGTCCGAGGCGTGGACCCCGCCCGCCGCGTCGACCACGAGCCCGACCACGCACAGCGGGGTGTCTGGGAACGACGTGGTGCCGGCCATCGCCATCGCGACCCCCGCGCCCTCAGCTCGGCGGCCTCCGCCGCGTCGCGCACCTTCCGACCGACCACCACGACCACCTCCGGTCCCTCCGATCACCCGGCGCGCACCCTGCGGCCTCCCACCGTGGCTGATGGGTCACGCACCTCCGGTCCCTCCGATCACCCGGCGCGCACGCTGCGGCCTCCCACCGTGGCTGATGGGTCACGTGGCTGATGGGCCACCTCGCGGAGCCTGTCGCGTCCGACCGCGCCCTCCACCTCCCTGTCAGCGCGACAGGTGAACCGCTGGTCCACGTCGGGCCGGGTGGCGCGGAACGCCGCGACCCCAACCTGGGTGACCCACCCAGAGCGGCGCAGCACCGCACTCACGGCCGTCCTAGGGGAGCCCTAACGGTCCACGGCAGCTCTCGAATCCGCTGACCTCGACACGCGACTCCGGGGAAGGGGACCAGGCGTCGCGAGTTAGGCGATAGCGGATCGCCTCAGATAGCACGCCCTCTCGCATCACCTGCTCACGACCATTCTCTCGATAGCCGAGCGAGCGGCTCACTCCTGCGGAGGCAAGATTGTCCGAGAATGCGACGGAGTCTGCCACTTCCGCGTTCATATAATCAAACGCCAAGGTGAGAGCCGCGGCCCGCATGCGGGTTCCGAACCCCTTTCGCTGAATGGGCAGGGCAAGCCACGACGATGTTGACACCTGACGCAGACGTTGAAAGTCATGGCCAGTCAGTCCTTGAACACCGATCGGAATTCCGTCATGCACAACTGCCAGCTCGAGGCACCACCCAACCGGGCGCAACTCTGACCTCGCTCGCCAATGATGGCGAAAGAAGTCCCACTCGAAACGTGGGCTGCTCGCCCTCGTCCACGGAATCCTGAACGGCATCTGGTCGGGAGGATGAATGCCTTGCCGAGCAATGTCGCACAACGCGCCAAGGAGCGAATCATCAGGGAGCAGTAGGGTCAAGCTGCCAGCGCGAACTTTCAGATCGAACAACGGGAAGGTGCTCACGTCACGCCCTCCCCGGTCGGGTTGGAAACGCCGACCCTGAGCCACATGTCTCAGGCAGCTCATGTGCGCGGACCGGAGCTCGAACCGCGGGTCGGTGCCGCAGAAGCGGTGAAGGTGGCCACAAGATCGGGGACAGGTAGGATAGGCGCCGCCCGGGAGGGCCCGGTGACCTGATCGAGCTGACCGACGAGGCGCTCGCCCGTGACCTGGTGAACCGGATCGCGCGGTGGCTCCGCCCCGAGTCCCGACCGTGAGCCCAGGTCTGTGCCCACATCGCGTCCTCCGTACCACAGCCGTACGACCTCGGGTTCTGATCACCGCGACGCCGTGAGGCGTTCCAGGTCCACGATCTGCACGCTGCCGTCGTCGCGGACGATCGCCAGCCGGTCGCCCATGCACGCGGCGTCGATCGGCGTGGGCCCGTCGAGCTCGACGATCCGCCGCTGCTCCACGCCGGAGGCCGTCCGCTCGTACACCGCCGCGGCGGGTCGACAGCACGACCACCCAACGGCCCGCGAGGTCGAGCTCGACGTCGACCGGCCAGCCGGGCATCTCGGGGAACGTCGCGGAGGGCCCGTCCCCCGGCAGCGCGTAGAACCCGGTGCCTGCCTTCCCGGCGGCGACGAACAGAGCCCCGTCGCGGGACAGCGCGACCTCGGGGTGCGGCGGGACGTTGCGGAGCCGGGTGAGCACCCCCGCCTGCTGGACCCACGCCTCGGTGTGCCGCGACAGGTGGCCGTCGAGGCTCCGCGTCAGGTCGAGCGCGTACACCTCGCGGCCGCGCGCCGCCGCCCGCGCCTGGACCCCGACCTCGAGCACTGTGCCGTGTTCGGTGTCCATCCGGTGGAGCTCCGGCCGCCCGACGTTGTCGCCCGCCATCTGCGCCCACGGTGTCTCCACGTCGCAGGTCCACCCGACCCGCTCCAGCGCCGGGCACCGCTGGCTCGAGGTGGGCGAGACCACCGAGGGCTCGGTGGCGCCCGGGGCGAGCGAGCCTACCTCGGTCGGCGGGAGCCGGTCGTCGTACGACAGGCTCCACGCCACCGCGTCAGCGCCGGACCACAGCTCGTTGGCAGGGCTGCCGGGGATCTCGGCGCCCACCAGCCGCCCGTCGGCGTCGGCCCACCGAACGCCGGAGGGGGTGCCGAGCGCCCACTGACCCGCGGCCGAAGCGACGCCGGTGAACCGAGGCCCCGCGCCGGTCGCGACGAACGTGCACGCTCCGGGATCGACCACCACCAGGCCCTGGCTGCGCTCGCCCGGATGGATCACCACCCGCGCGCCGTCGGGTGCGATCACCGCGAGGCCGCTCGGGTCGACCGGGACGGGCAGCGGCAGGACACACGTTGGACGCAGGTCGCTCGTCACCACGACCCGCGCCGCGGTGACCGCGGCGAGCGCGCCGTCCGGGCCGAGCGCGGCGAACACGACCGGCTCGGGGCCGGGCACCGCGAGCTCGGTGGCGCCGAGACCGGCGTCCCAGATCCACGGCCCGCCGAACGCGCCGGCCACGCAGCGCTCGCCGCGGCAGGTGACCGTCCGCGGGGTCGCGTCGACCTGCACGTCGGCCACGCGCTTGCCCCGCTCGGTGTCTACGATCCGCAGCCGTCCGGGCTCGCCGACCGCCGCGAGCCGCCCGGTCGGGTCAGCGCCGACGCTCGCGCTGAAGTGCAGGTCGCGGAGCACGCGGCGGTCGTCGACCCACAGGTCGCGGCGGCAGGCGCGGACCACCCCCCCGGCGGCGAGGGCGAGCTGCTCGGGCTCGGCGGGGGTACACGGTCCGGTGGGGAGCGGGGCCGAGCCGATCGGCCACGCGTGACCGGCGGTGTCGAACACGAACCGGGGCTCGGTGAGCACGGACCCATCGCCGGACCGGTCGAGCGCGAGCACCTCGACCCCGACCTGCGCGAGCAGCGTCCCGTCGTCGAGGAACCCAAGCCGCTCCGCGTCGCCGGGCAACGTGTACGGGCCGCCGCCGAGCGTGGCGACGATCGCGTCCGGAGGCACCTCGCCCGCAGCGAGGCGGGTCCACACCATCGCCCACATCTTTGCCTCCCGGACCCTGTTAGCCCGTTCGGTCGAACTGGGCGCAGAGAGGCCCGCGCCGGGGCGACCCCCAGCGGCCGATCCGGGCGCTGCCGCGGTGAGCTCTCGGTCCAGGTTCTTCGCCCTAAAGAGCGTGGTGTGAACGCCGAGGGGGTACCGGTGAACCCTCTCCGGACCCGCTTGGTTCGCGACGTGTTGCCGATCGTGCTCGTCGCGCTCGCGACGGTGGGGGCGATGTCGCTCGGGATGACCGCGCTCGGTTCGTGGTTCGGCGGACTGTCCTGGATGGAGACCAGCAGCACCGGCCTCGGTGCCGCGCTCGACCTGGCCCTCTCGACCCAGCGGCTGCGGGTGGCGGAGCTCGCGCTGTACTGGCCCTCCACCCCTCGGCTCGACCCGGGAGACGGGCTCGTCAGCTGGACGGGTGAGGGGCGCCGGGTCCAGAACGTCGACCCGACCGTGCTGGCGTTCGCCGAGACCGTGCCCCCCGACCTTCGGTCCCACCTGGTCACGAGCGGCGACCAGGCGTGGGCGGTGGTGGGGATCGCGCTTCCGCACGAGCAAGGCCGGATCGCGCTCGTCTCCGCCATCGACGACGAGCTCGCACGCCTGGTGTCCGAGCAGCGGAAGGTCGAGGTGATGTTCGGGGTCCAGGGCGCGCCGGTCGCCTCGAGCCTGATCGACCTCGAGGGCAACGCTATTCGCTCCACGATGCCCGACCTCGACGGGTGGAGCGGCGAGGCCATCCGGGTCGGTACCGCCACGTTCCCCGCCCCGAACTTCCGCGGCGGACCCTCGCCGAGCACCCGCGACTTCTCGCGCGGATCCGGCGAGATCCCAGCGTTCTACGCCGCGGTCCGGGTCCCGGTCGAGCAGGGGACCCCGTTGACCGCGGTGTCGTTCGTCCCGCGAGCGGTGCTGCTCCAGGGCCCGCTGGCCGGCGCAGCGGTGTTCCTGTTCCTGTCGGTCGGGGTCACCGCGGCCGCGGTCGCCGCGCTGGTGACTGCGGCGAACCGGCACCTGGCGCCGGTGTTCCGCGCGGTCCAGCGCCTGCGGTCGCTGATCGACGAACTCGCGCGCCACCTCGGGGACGACCAGGTCCCCCGGGATCCGTCGGACGTGGACGACCTCTCGGCGGTCGAGAGCGCGGTCCGCACGCTCGATCGCTCGATCGCCCGGGCGATCGAGGTCACGCTGTCGCTGGCCAACACGCGGGATCGGGCGATGGAGGCGTCGGCGCTGAAGTCGCGGTTCCTCGCCAACGTGAGCCACGAGCTCCGAACGCCCCTGACCGCGATCCTCGGCTACACCGAGATCCTCGAGGAAGAGGCGGTCGGCGACACCCGCGCGGATGCCGAGCGCATCGGCACCGCGGCCCGTCAGCTGCTGCTGCTGGTAGATGACGTGCTCGATTTGTCGCGGATCGAGGCTGGTAAAATGGTGCCCGATCTGCGCCCGTTCGACCTGCGCGCCTTGCTCGAGGAGGTCGCTCAGCTCGCCGCGCCGCTGATGAGACCCCACGGCAACGTGCTCGAGTCCGGGTTCGCGGAGGACCTCGGCGAGGTCGTCCTCGACCGGGCGCGGGTCCGTCAGGTGCTACTCAACCTGGTCGGCAACGCGGCGAAGTTCACCGACCACGGCCGGATCGTGATCCGCGCGGTGCGGACGGGGCCGACCGTCCGCCTGTCGGTGCTCGACACGGGGTGCGGCATCGCCGCCGATCGGCTTCCCACGCTGTTCCAGCCGTTCGTTCAGGCGCACGCGGCGACCGAGCGGCGGGAGAGCGGGACCGGGCTGGGCCTCGCGATCAGCGCGCAGTTCACCTCGCTGATGGGGGGGCGATCACCGTCGACAGCGCCGTCGGCATCGGCTCGACGTTCATGGTCCGCCTGCCGGTGGACGCGCCCGCGCTCGACACCCCGCTCAGCGTGACCCACTCGTCCGCGGGGTAGGGGGCCGGTGTCGGCCGCCGCGGCGTGGACGTTCGGCGGGTTCGGCGCGGACGCCTCGTTCCGCTGCGGCGCCGACGGGTGCGGCTGACTACCAGGAGGCCGGGTGAGAGCAACTGGCCCGCGGTCACATGTCCGAACTCGTGGAGATTCTCGATGAGACCGAGCGGCTTCGACGGCTCACCGCTTTCGGGAGCGGGGGCCGCGATGGAAGCGCCTGACACATCGACACTTCGCCGCATCGGTGACGAGTGGGCGAGGGCCGTCGACCGTCTCGGTGACGCCGAACGGAAGTGGGTCGACACCCATCTGCGTCCCATCGTGACGATGACGCCGACCGCGACGACGAACGAAGCCCTGTCGCTCGGGCAGAGCCATTTTGGTGGAGACCCCCACCTACCCGAGAACTTCGTCTGGCCGAAGAGCCGGCTCGGCCCCCTTCGCTTTCTCGCGCAGATCGCCATGGCGGACATCCGCGAGAGCGCCGCGACGCGCTACTACAACCTCCCGACAGACGGCTGGCTGGTGGTGTTCGCATGCGACGATGACGGTGTCCAGCCGGGCGTGGTCGAGAGGAACGAAGCGGGAGAGCGGGTCGAGATCCCCGACCTGACGCACCTGGCCTACGTTCCCGGGGCCACCCCGCTGCGCCGCACGCCGAACCCATGCGGAGGGGCCGAGGAGGAAGCGGCCCAACGTGAAGAGAGCGGCCTTTCTCCCGACGAGATCGCTCGCAGGCACAACTGGGCGTGCACGCTCCGCTTCGGTGAGAGCTACGACCTGCCGAACGTCGGGGACGTCCACCTGCCACCGCTGTCGAGTGACCAGGGAGTGAGTGCCCTGCAGTCACGGCTCCGTGACGGGTGGAACCACAAACTCATGGGTTGGCCGTGCCACTACCGTACGGACAACACGAGCCCGGGTCCGGACTGGATCGACCTTCTGACCCTGGGAAGCGACGACGACGCGGCGTGGTGCTGGTGCGACGGCGAACACCTCGATGTGTACGTGCGCGAGGACGGCCTCGCGAAGGCCAGCTTCTCGCCGTTCTACGGCTACGCCGCTTAGATCGCCACCTTACGTCGAGGTCGGACGCGCCGACGCTGGCGGCAGACTTCCGCTCGCTCCGAAGAGAGCTGTTCACGTTCGGTTCAGCTGCTCCAACCGGTCGGCAGGGATCGCGTCTACCTGGGTCTCCAGCGTGCCGGCCTTCGCGTGGTGCAACGCGGCTTCGGGATCGAGGCCGAGGAAGACCGCAGTTCGCCGGATGACGTCGTCCATCTTCGCGAGCAGGTTCCGGCCCGCGACAGTGGTCTCGAGTGGCCCGTCGACGTAGCGCTCCAGGTCGTGGCGTATGCTGTCCAGCAGGTGGAGCACGGCGCCGGCGTTCAGCGGCCGGGTGTTCGCCAGGCGGCCGACCTCGATCGCGTGGGCGAGCACACGTACACGCGTGATGGTGAACAGCTGCAGGTCCGACCGGTCTGTCAGTGTGGCCACGTCCCGTGCCCACGCATCGCCCTCGGCGAGGCCGGCGAGACGCTCCCACCCTGCTCCCGCGGCGCCAAGCAGCACACTCGACATCTCGGGGCGGTCGGACGCCAGCGCCAGGTGCACCGGCACGAGGAGCTCGGCGAGCCGGAACGCGAACACGCTGGCGGCCGTTCTCTCCGGGGTCTGACCGTCGAGAGTTCGGACCGCCTTCAGCAGCTGACGCGGCATCGAGGTGAACCACCGCGCATCGTCCGTGGGGGCCGCGTCCAACAACGCCGCGAGCTCGCTGGCCAACCCGGGATCGATCGGCGCCGCGCGGCGGAGCAGCTCCTGCACCATGCGGAACCCGAGCCGCAACGTGAGCCGCGACAGGAACTCTCGTGACCATCCCGACAGATCGATCGGTGCGCGAGCCGGTCGCTCGGTGTCCGATGCGTCGAACACCGCCGCACGCTCCGGCGCGACGCGCAACAGGCTCGCGGTGGCGACTCGGACAGCCTCGACGGCACCCTCGAGCGGACCGGTGTTCCCTCCGGCGAGCGCCGCCCGTCCGCCGTCCGAGACCGCGGCGAGCAAAGGCCGAACGGCCGGCGGAGCACGCGTGACCGACCGGGAGAGCGCCGCGGGCTCACCAGCGCGCGTCGCGATGCCCCACGCGTGCGCCAGCGTCGGCGCCCGACGAGACCAGCGCCGAGAGGGCGACGGCCATCGCCTGCCGTTCGAGGGCTCGAACACGGGGCACCTACGGGATCATCTATGGAGGCTTCCCTACTCGACGGCTTCGGCTCCGCGGCCTCCACTCCGAACGATAGCCCAGCTCCGCCGTGCTGAGTCGTCGCTCCGGCCGGTCCGCCGAAGGCCTCCGCCGCGAGCGTCGGTTTCTCCGCCGCGACCGGTTCCACGGATCGGCGGGTCGGCGGGTCGCCACCGAGCAGGTGCCGTACACCGACGCCGAGGTCTGCCCACGCCGCGAGCGCCGAGAGCTCGAAGCGGGAGCGCCAGGACCAAGGGAGTCCGGACGGTCCGCTCGGTTCGGATGCAGCGCCCACTCCGAAAGTGCCTGATCGTGCAGCTGTCGGTCACGTTATCGGCGTCCAACGTCCACAGATCCACCCCCAACGAACGACAGACGGCAGCCGCGAACTCTCCGTCGGTGTCTTCGAGCCATTCGGAGCGGTCGTTCGATGGTTCGATCAGAAACGGCAGGAAACCTGTGGAATGTGGGGTGCCGACGACCAGTGTGGCGTTCGCCAGCCCGCGCGCGGAGCTGGCCGCGCTGCGGCAAGCGTCGAACAGGGCGTCGGCTGTGGCGCTCGGCGCTGCGAACGCGGTCCAGGAGCGGGCCAAAGGGCCTCCGGCGTCGAGCTGTCGCCGGCGAGAGGTGTCGGCAACGACTGCGTTCCGCCGCCCGAGTACTGCATCCGTACGACGGTGGCCCCCGCGGTGGACTGGCTCAGACTCCAGTGGCCGCCCTGGCTCGGATCTCGATGGCCGTCAGCAGGGTCCGCTGATCGTGAGGCCGATGCCCCCGCGCACAGCGGGCGGCGGTCGAGTCACTGCTCGGACGGGCTGCGATGCCCCTCCGACCAACGGCGGCGGGGTCGGATCCCGCACCCTTGCGCCAGCACCGCGCTGCTGCGTTGCTGCTGCGCTGCTGCTGCGCTGCTGCTGCGCGCTGCTGCGTACCGTCGTAGGGCCGAGCAACCCGGATACGGCGCCTCGTCGGGTCGCAATCACCACCACCTTACGGCGAAGGAGGTCCACGTGGCCAGTCTACGAGACGGCATCGAGCTCGGTCGGTTCGGAACGGAGCCCACCACCAGCGTGCGCGCAGTCGCCGCCATGGTGGGGGAGACGGCGCCGATCTCGGTGCTGGGGGTCGCGCGGCGGCTGAGCCCGATGAAGCACACCTGGAGGCTCGGTCCCCTGACCACCGAGCAGGACCAGCTCGTCACCGCGAACCTGGAGATCGAGCTCTGCAGCAACGGTCAGTGGCGGATGCACGGCACGATCCGGGACAACGGCGAGGGGGCCAAGGTCACCCTGGTCGTCGCGTGCCGATTCGTGGACGCGGACGGCACCGGGCTCCTCTTCACCGAGAGGACCCAATTGAACGAGGGGGAAGAGTACCCGTTCGATCGCGAGGGTCGGAGTCTGTGGCTCGCGCGCAACTGGGACGCCGTGATTGCCGGCAACTGTCGTTGGCACCTGCACGCGGAAGGAGACGGGGTGCTCGAAGAGATCCTCGCCGCGCTGGGCATGATCCTCGCCGCTATCTTCGTCGGCGCTGCGGCCAACGAGTGCAACGAGAACGGCTCGTGGACCTACGAGGACAACGGCGACGGTTCGGCCTCCGCCACCTGCCACCTGAGCTGACCGGAGCTCCCTTTGTTGTACACCGTCGGACGCACGGCAGAGTATCTGGTGTCGCACGTGCTCGGTGTCCGTTCGCAGCGGCCGCCCTGCAAGCTCGGTCGGCGCGCCTGCGGGACGGAGCCGTCCCTGTTCGGCACGCGCTACCATCTGAAGCCCTATCCGGGCGGCTCGGTCTGGGCGGTACGGGAAGACGCACAGGCCTACCTGGACACCCGGGGCCTCTCACGGTTCTCGGTCTTCGGGGTGGACGCCACCGCCGAACAGTCCGCCGACCCGTGGGAGCCCGGCGCAACCTGGCGGGATCTCCTCGTCGATGCGCCGATCGTGCTCCTCGAACTCGAGTACTACGCCGACCGCACCCGCCAGGAGGCGCAGTTCAGGCGCGACCACCCCTCGATCATCGGAGTCCGCCCATGACCGTGTCGATCCTCGCGATGACGCGCCACCTTCCGCCCCGGTCCGGCTCCCCGGCGACGTTGCGCGCCCGGCTCGGGCGGCCTTCCGGCGCCCTCCGCCTCCACGTCACCGGCGCGCCGTTCTCGGTGCTGTGCCAGAACCTGGCCCTGATGGTCCCGCCCGCGCCCTACCTCGGCACCGACCGCAACGGGGCGATCGAGGCCATGATCGACCACATTCGCGTGACGTCGCCCGACGTCGTCGGACTCTGCGAGGTGTTCGCCGACGACGAACGGATGGCCATCTACCGCAGCCTGAAGCCGTGGTACCCGCACTACCGCGGAGGGCCCGACGAAGGCGACCTGGACTCGGACGGGGGCCTCGCGCTGCTGAGCAAGCACCCGATCCTCGTGAGCCACGCCATGATCTACACCGGCGCGGTCGGAGGGGACTGGTTCGCGAACAAGGGCGTGCTCCACATCCGGGTGCAGCCGGACGGGTCGCCCACCCCCTACGACGTTTTCTTCACCCACACCCAGGACCTGACGGCGACGGCGGACGCTCGCGAGGCCCTGTACGGCGAGCTGTCCCAACTGGCCGACTTCGTCGCACGGTGGGCCGATCCCGACGCACCCACGCTGATCCTGGGGGACCTCAACGTGCCCGCGGGTGACGAGGCCGCCTACCGGGAGCTGCAGCAACGCCTCCGGGGTACGGTCGACCTGTGGCGGGTGAGCGGCGGCGAAGAGACGGAAGGCCGGACCTTCGTCGCAAACAACAACTTCTACGCCGATCCGGGCGACAACCCCCGGCTCGATCAACGTCTCGACTACGTGCTCCTCGGGTCCGGGACCCGCCAGGTCCCGATCCTCGACCAGATGCGCGTGCTCCGGATCGAGCGGGACGGGCGGTTCATCTCGGACCACTTCGGCCTGCTGGCGCGGTTCTCGGTCGAGGTCGAGGTCGAGTAGCCCCAATCGTCCCGTCAGATCTCGCGGTAGCGGGCCAGCGCGTCGCTGCGTGCGGGGGCAGGTCCTCCAGCGCCCACATCGCCGTCCGGCCGCCGCCGCCGCGCTCCCGATCCGTTCACCGGGTGTGGAGACCCTCGAGCCAACCCCGTCCCCGCTGCGGGGGAGAGGCGGATCGGCCGAGACAATTTCCCCACGGGCGGCGGCGCAGCCGGGTGACCGCCAACGCGAGCGCGACCCCGCCGAGCCCGCCGCCGCCCGACGACGAGCAGCCCCCGCAGCCGTCGTCGTCGGTGTCGTCGGTCGGGGGCTCACCGGTGTCTCCGGTCTCGGCCGGGGGCGGGGGCGCCCCGGTGTCACCCGTCTCGACCGGAGGCTCGGAGGCGTTCCCGGCCATCACGTAGATCCGGCTGGCGTTCGAGGCCCCGACCAGCAGGTCGCCGTCGCCGTCGCCGTCCACGTCTCCGAGGCCGACGGCGTCGAACCCGAAGGTCTCGCCGGGGGTCGCGCTGGTGAAGCTCCGCACCAGCGCCCCGTCCACGCCGGAGAACACCAGCACCTTGCCGGCCGCCGTCGCCCCGTCGTTGCTGAGGTACGCCCCGGTGGCGATGTCCCACACTCCGTCGCCGTCCATGTCGCGGGCGGTCCGCCCGCAGCCGAGCCCGTCGCCGGCCGCCCCGGTGAAGGTGTGGATCCGGGACCCGTCCGCGCCGGAGAACACGTAGGCCTTGCCGCTGCCGTAGCCGGAGGTTCCATCGGCGTAGTCCCCGCCGTACACGTCGTCGACGCCGTCGGCGTTCACGTCGCCGACCCCGGAGACGAAGAACGCGCCGAGCTCGGCGGCGGTCGGGTCCCCCTCCAGGGGGCCGCGCAGGATCGAGCCGTCGGCCCCCGAGATCACGTACACCCGGCCGGCGGCGTTGGCGCCGTCGTCGCGGGCGCCGACCACCACCTCTGGGAGCCCGTCCCCGTCAACGTCTCCGATCGGGCCGAGCCCCGACCCGAACAACCCGCCCACCGTCGGGCCGTCGACCGCGCGGATCAGGCTGTGGTCGAGGCCCGAGTACAGGTACACCCGGCCGGCGCCGAACCCGGCGCTGGCGTCGTCGGGCGCGCCGATCGCCACGTCGCCGTACCCGTCGTCGTTCAGGTCACCGGCCGCGGCGACCGCGTTGCCGAACGAGTCGAGCGTCAGCGCCGGGCTCGCGAACGTGTGGAGCAGGGCGCCGGTGGCGCCGGAGAACAAGTAGGTGAAGCCTGGGCCCTGGCCCCGCGGCGAGCCGGACAGGATGTCGCTGACGCCGTCGCCGTCGGTGTCGCCGGCGTCGGCGATGCCCCACCCCTGGTTCTGCCCGCCAGGCTCCACCAGGCGCCAGATCAGCGTCCCGGTGGCGCCCGAGTACACGTAGGCCGCGCCCTCGGAGGTGTTCTCCCCCGGGGCGGAGGTGAGCACGTCCATCGCGCCGTCACCGTCGATGTCCGCGAGCTCGGCCACCGCCCAGCCGAGGCCCCCCACCCCGTCCACGCTCCACATCACCGCCGCGTCTGCCTCCACGAACGTCCCCTGCGCCGCCGCCGCCCCACAGAGCCATGCCACCATCGCCGACCTCCGTCCGTCTCATACGAACCGAGGGTCCAGGTGCGCTTTCAGGATCGTGCTTGGTTCAGCCGCCGGTCGATCTCGCGCTCGAGCTCCCGGATCCGGGCCACGGTGAGCTCCCCACGGATCCGCGAAGGGGGTACGCCGAAGATCCGCCGGAACTGGTCGGTGAAGTGGCTGTGGTTCGCGAACCCGAGCTCGAGCGCGAGGTCGGCCAGATCGCGGTTCGGCTCGGCGAGGCGCCCGAGTGAGGTCTTCACTCGGAGGTGGGTCCGGTAGTCGTGCAGGCTCGCGCCGGTGAACCGGCGGAACACCCGCGCGGCGTGGAACGGGGACAGGCCGACCTGGTCGGCGAGCTCGGCGAGTGACGACGGGAGCTCGGGGCGGAGCGCCAGGATCTCCTCCAGTCGGCGGGCTGCGTCCCGGTGGCGGGAGGTGGTCTTCGCCCGACCGCGGGCGGGGCGGTCGATCGCTCCGAACGCGAGGCCGACGACCTCGCGGACCAGCGCGAGCACCGTCTCCTCCACGAACAGCTCGTCCGGGGACCCCTGGTCGAGGTAGCGCACCAGGGCGTCCTTGCGCAGCCAGGTGCGAGGGCTCCCCGGTCCCCGGTCGAACGGGAACGGACGGCCGAGGTGCTCGGCGCGGGCGGGGTCGTGCTCGGCGGCGAGCTCGGCGAACGTGGCCCAAGACACGCCGAGGTGGATGCAGTGGTCCCCGCGGCGGTCGAGGAGCCGCCGGGTGTAGGGCTGGTCGCGGTTGTAGAACATCACGACGTTCGCGTTCGCCACGACCGGGGCGCGGCCCGCGTGGGTGATCTCCACCGCGGTCGACGGGAACACCACCAGCGGGCCGTCACCGATCTGGTTCTCGCGGCCCCACGCGGGGCTCCGCGGACCACAGTCGAACTGGCCGACCGTGTACCGCTCGCGGTGGAGGAGCCGGGTCGACGTGTCGGGAGCATACGAGACGCGCTGCCACATGCCCTCCCCAGTGTCCCGCGTCCCGCAGATGTTCAGGCCGGCAGCGCTCTGCTGCGCGCGCCGCGCTGCCGCCGAGATCCGGGTACCTTCGGGCAGTGACGCGCGCCGCGCACGCTGGAGGGACCATGCTCGGGCTGTGGACGTGGCTGGCCTGCCGGACCTCCGAGCCGTCCGGGACGACCGACGCGGGCCCCGACGACACCGACGCCTCGGCCGACACCTCGGTCGAGGCCCCCCCCGACACCGCGTCGGCCGATCCCCGGGTGGTGGCCGAGGGGGTGTGGGTGCTGGACGGGACCGGCTTCGACCTGCCCCGGGACGATCTTGCCCCGCTGGTCGACATCGTGGGGGACGCTCGGCTGGTGGGGATCGGGGAGCCGGTGCACTACTCGAACGGGTTCGCCGAGGTGCGGGCGCGGCTCATTCCGTGGCTGGTGGAGGATCTCGGCTTCCGGGCGGTGGCGCTCGAAGCGGGCTGGAACTGGGCCGAGGCGGGTCGACCGTACGTCGAGGACGGCACCGGCGAGCTCGCCGACGCCATGGCCAGCGTGGACTACGATCTGTGGCAGAGCGAGGCCCACGCCGAGCTGCTGCAGTGGCTACACGACTGGAACGTGGCCCACCCGGACGACCGGGTGACCTGGTTCGGGTTCGACATGCAGTCGTTCTACGACGACTTCCCGTGGCTGCGCGCCGTGGTGGCGGCGGCCGATCCCGCCGCCGAGGTGGCGCTGTGGCCCGGGGTCGCCGGGTGTGTCGGGGGCGGCTACGTCACCTGGGAGGACGTCCGCGACGACCCGTTCGCCCAGGCGCTGTTCGCGGGCGACGTCGTGATCTCCCCCGAGCAGCGGGCCGAGTGCCAGGTCGGCCTCGACGCGATCGGCGCGTGGGCAGACAGCCACGCGGACGAGCTCGCCGCCGCCGCAGGCCCCGACGGCCCGGGCCTGGTGCGTGTGGCCCTCACCGCGCTGGCTGGGGCGCAGGACCAATGGCAGTACGGGTACGTGGACGTGACGTCTGGCTACGAGGCGCGCGACGCGGCCATGGCGGAGGTGCTCGAGCAGATGTGGACCCTGCGCGGGTCGGACCGCAGGCTCGTGGTGTGGGCGCACAACCTGCACCTCTACCGCAGCGCCGACCAGCTCGTCGGCGGGAACATGCCGTTCCGAGACCTCGGGTCGTGGTTGACCGAGCGGTACGGCGTCGACTACGCGCCGATCGGACAGCTCTGCGGGAGGACGAGCTACGACTGGGCCGGCACGGGCGCAGTGACCGAGCTGGCCCCGGTCGACTCGGTGGAAGGGGACCTCCGGATCCTCACCGGCGGCGAGCACGACGCGCTGATCGTCGACGTCGCCGCCGCGATCGCCGCGGGCGGTATCCGGGGGCCCGACGGTTCGTTCGGCACTCCGGACACCGTGACGGGAGACGTGGGCGCCCAGCTGGCCGGGGTCATCTGGCTCCGCGAATCCGAAGTGATCGACCTGTGGGACTGGCCCACGTCCCGGTGAACGGTCCGTGCGACCGTTACTGGATGTGCCAGAAGACCACCTCGACGAGGGGGGCCCGGACCACCGATCCGTCGGCGCAGGTCACGTCGACGAAGTTGTCGCTGTGGTCGTCGAGCCACCGACAGACCTCGTCGTGGTGGGCGCGCTCGTGCTCGCGGAACCACCGGTACACCGTGTCCTGGACCAGACCGTTGTCGAGGACCACGCCGTCCGGGGTGGTGAACTCGCTGGACCGCAGGTCGAGCACCCCGGACTGGTACGCCGTCCACACCGCCTCGGCCGAGCGGGCGGCGGCCTGTTCGGCCTTCTGGCGATCCTCGCGCTGGTCGCGGTCCACTCCGCCGCTGTAGGCGCCGGTGCAGAACATCGTGAGCGAGTCGGCGTTCTCGATCGCCTGCTCCCCGGTGAGCTGGGAGTACTCGGCGTCGCCGTAGTACACGTCCCCGAACGCGTGCCCCCACTTGTGGGCCGCCTCGTGGACGATGACGTGGGCCCGTCCGAGCGCCCCCACCTCGAAGAACTTCGGCATCAGGTGGACGTTGGACCACGCGAACGTCGACGGGACCCACTTGATGCCCGCCACCGCCCCCGCGGCCTCGGTCCAGAACGGCCAGACCCAGGTGTCGACCTCGATGGTGAACCACTCCGCCAGCGCCGCCTGGACCGCGGCGAGCTTGTCGGCGGCGCACGCGAGCAGCCCCGGGTCGGTGGTGTGCAGGTGCTGCTCGAACAGGCCCGGGTCGCTGTCGGGCCCGGCGGCCAACGCCGCGATGCCGTAGTCGACCATCTTCCGGGCGATCGGGAGCGCCTCGTCGATCATCGCCATCTGGTTGGCGTCTCCGTCGACCACCCGCGGCAGGGGCGCGTCGGCAGCCTGGGTCTGGCCGGCCGCGTCGAGCAGCGGGCTGTCCGATACAGAGGGCGCGGGGAGCGCCTGCTCGCTGTTCGGTCCGTAGTCGATCGGGGCGGGGCCGGTCCCCGCCGCCGGTGCCGGATCGGCCTCGCGCCGCTGCTGCTGGTACCCCTCGCCCATCGATCCTCCCCCGACACTCAGAACCGGGTGGGTGGCCGCGATCTGTCGCAGCTGTGTCGCAGGTCAGGGCGCCGTGCGCCGGACGGTCACCACTTGCCTGCC
The DNA here is from genome assembly GCA_040080105.1 of Myxococcota bacterium. Taxonomy (GTDB): domain Bacteria; phylum Myxococcota_A; class UBA796; order UBA796; genus JACKER01. The sequence goes on along the minus strand of JBEBJC010000008.1, from coordinate 13,246 downwards.
GGCCACGTCGTCCACCCGGGTCGTCTCGCCGTCCGGCCACACGACCTCCAGGTCGACCCGCTCGGCGTCGCCCAGCCCGAAGTGCGCCTCGAGCGGGCGCGCGCTGTACATCCCGGTGGAGGAGGAGGTGATCCACCGCACCTGGGTCTGATCGGTGATCACACGGACCTTGGCGCCGACGGCGAACCGGTTCGGGCTCCGGTCGTCGACCAGCCGCACGGTGATCCACGCCGCCTGCTCGCAGTTCGACAGGTGCAGCTTCGTCACCGCGCCGTCCTCCACCGCGTCGTCGAGCGAGCGGGTGACGACGTCGAGGGTGCCGTCTCGGTCGAGGTCGGCGAGGACCACCGAGCGGGACACGCCCTCGTCGGCCAACCCCCACGCCTCGGCGTCCAGCGCGAACTGCCCGTCCGGTCCGCGCACGAACACCGCGTCCGGCTGCTGCTCCGCGTTGTAGCCGGGGAAGTAGTCCCAGTACCCGAACAGCGCCACCAGGTCCTCGTCGGCGTCGTTGTCCAGATCGCCGAACTCCGCCCCCCAGCCGAACAGCCGGTCGGTGCCGAGCCAGTCGGCTTCGATGCCGACCGCCGACCCCGCGTCGACGTAGACCAGGTTCTGGTCGAGCTCCAAGCTCTCGACGTACACCACGTCCTGGTACGACGGGAACGCGAAGTCCGGCAGCTCGTCGCCGTTGAGGTCCGCCGCCGCCATCCCCATGTCGTGCCGGCCGACGCCGCCCCACCCCTCGGCGGCGCCCACCACGAAGGCGTCGCCGTGGTTGCCGAGCGCCAGGCTCCCCTGGCACACGCCGTCGTCGATCGCGACCAGCAGCTCGGGGAGGGAGTCCCCGTCGAGGTCGTAGAACCCGGCCATGAACACGTAGGCGTCCCACTGCGACGCGGTGGGGTCCTCCTGCCCGTCGAGCGCCTCGGGCAGCTGCTCGCTCACGTCGGTGAACGTCCCGTCGCCGTCGTTCCGCCACAGCTGGCCCGGGAGCGGATCGGCGACGTGATCGCCACACACCTCGTCGATGAAGGTCTGCGCGCCGTACGAGCCGACGAACAGGTCGAGGTCACCGTCGCCGTCGATGTCCGCCCACGGCGCCGTCTGGGCGCGGGCGGTGGTGCTCCCGAGCCCGCTCTCCGCGGTGACGTCGACGAACACCCGTCCGCCTTCGTTGCGGAGCAACACGTTCGGCTGCTCCCACCGGGCGACGAACAGGTCGAGGTCGCCGTCGCTGTCGTAGTCGGCGTGGGACACCGAGGCCGCGCCGTCGAGAGCCGCCCACGCCGAGGTGTCCACTTCGTCGAACGTCGCGCCGCCGCGCCCCCAATACAGGTGGCTGTCCCCGGCCCGCGCGCCCGGGAGGAACAGGTCGAGGAACCCGTCCTGGTCGTAGTCCTCGACCCCGACACCGGCGCCGATCAACCCGGCCCCGTCCGAGTCGTGGCGGGCCACGGTCTGAACGCCTTCGAACGGCTGGCTTCGCGGGGCGTCACACGGGATCGGCCCCGAAGCCTGGACCTCGACCTCGGACACTTCGGGGGGAGGCCCCTGCTGTTCGTCTGCTGATCGGCACCCCAGGACCACCAGGGTCGCGAGCGCCGCCGACCCTACCCCGCCGCTCGACCCCGTCCACCGACGTTCCGTGCGCATCGACCCTCCAGGTAAGCCGTCGAATCTTCGGCTTTCACTCTCCTACTCCGGAGGTCGGTCCGTATTGTCGCAGCTCTGTCGCACGGTGCGTGGGGATCAACCGTCCTGTTCGACCGCGCGGAACACGGCCCACAGCTGACAGTCGGCGTGAGGCTCCTCGGGGTGGGTCGCCTTCAGGCGCATTTGCACCTCCCGCGCGCGCTCGTACGACCGGAACAGACCATGCTCCGACAGCTGCCTGGAGTCGAACACCGAGGGGAATCCGCCACAGTTCGTCAGCGCGCTCACTCCGCTTTCGGGCTCGCACAGATCATGGCCGAGCCGCTCCCATCGAAGCGTCGCGTCGGGCTCCGGTGGCTCGAACGGCGGATCGCGGTACACACCGAGGAGGTTGCGCTCGGCTCGAGGCGGGCCGTGTCGGCGCAGCTCGTCGAGCAGGAACGGGAGGTCGACGAAGTAGCGGAGCAGGAACCCCTCGGTGGCGACGTGGGGCCAGTAGCGGTCTTCGAACGGTTCGAACACGCTCGGACACAACATCGGGTCGAGCGACACCAACTCTTGGAGTTGACCGAGCTCCGACCACGCCACGTACCCTGCCCATCCCTCCGACCACGGGCCGAACCGCTCCGTCGCGATGTACCAGGGCTGCATGCTCGCGACCTCCCACCGGTCGTCGGTCCTAACGCAGGGTTGGGCGCCGCGTTATCCCGGTGGCGTGGACCTCCACCCGGCCGACGCCGACGACCGCACCTGGGCCGACGCCCGGTACGTCGAGATCGACTTCGTGCCGCTGGCTCCGACCCACGAGCTGGTGGTCGCGTGGATCGCGGGCGAGCGGGTGGGCGTCGGCCGGATCGTGCCGGCGGACGCGGACAGCGGCGAGCTCGGCGGGATGTACGTCGCGCCGGTGGCTCGCGGTCGGGGCGTCGCGGACGCGATCGTGCGCCACCTGCTGCGCACGACCCACCGCCGAACGTTGTACTGCATCCCGTTCGCCGACCTGAGCGGGTTGTACGAGCGATGTGGGTTCCGCCGGCTCGACGGGACCGCGGCGCTGCCGTCGGCCGTCGCCGACAAGCTCGCGTACTGCCGCGGGCACTACCCGCGGCCGGTGACGTTGCTCCGGTGGGACCGCGGGTGACCCGCCGCTCCGCCGCACCGGGCCGAGTTCGTCGGTCGGCCGATGAACGCGGAGTCACCGCAGCGGCGGCACCGGCTCCCCCAACAGCTCCGCCCGGATCAACGAGATCGGGATCGAGCCCGCCTGCAGGAACGCGTCGTGGAACTCGCGCTCGGTGCCGGTCGGGTTCCGCGCCTTCCACTCGTCCCGCAGCGCGACGATCTGCGCCTTGCCGGCGAAGTAGCACACGAGCTGGGTGGGCCAGTGGATCGCGCGCAGCACGTCCGCGTCGACCTCGCCGCCCGGCCCGTACTTGAACTCGGCCGCCTGCTCGAGGGTCCACTGGCCGGTCTCGACCGCCACGTCGACCGGGACCCGCAAGATCCGGAACCGGTACGACCGCAGCACGTTCGCCTGCGCGAGCGCCGAGTCGCCGAGCCCGCCGTGGGCGAGGAACGCCTCCTCGGCGTACAGGCCCCAACCCTCGTTCTGCAGCGGGTCGGGCAAGATCGACCGGAGCGGGTCGGGGTTCAGCCGCGCGATCGCGAGCTGCAGGTGGTGCCCGGGGAACCCCTCGTGCGCCGAGTACGGCCCCATGCGGTTCTCGAGGAACCCCTGGGCGGTCGCGACCTTCACCGCGCGCTCCTCGACGGTCCACTCGCTCCGGAACTTCTCCACGTTCCAATACCCGACGGTCGAGTCCCCGAACGTGGGCGGCGGGTTCATGCTCCCGCCGTCGCCGGTGAGCGGCGCCATCGCGTCGGGTGTCTCGCGGGCGCGCACCGGGCCCACCTCCTCGGGCACGGTCACCCACCCGCCGGCGATCGTGGCCGCGCGGTGCGCCTCCTCGATCGCGTCGTACAGCGCCAGCAGGCCATCGCGGTCGAGCGCCTCGCCGAGGGCGGTCTGCTCCGGGGTCGGCGTGACCGGCTCCAGCGCAGGCAACTCGGCGAGGCGGGCGTCGACCTCGGCCAGCGCCTGGCGCGCCCGCTGGTCGAGCTCGGCCGGGGTCCACGGGAGCAACATCGTGTGCTCGAGCCGCCACGCGTAGTTCTCCGCCCCGATCACCCGGTACTCCTCGGCGGGGGTGAGCTGCTGCAGCTCCTGCTCGTACGCGAGCAGCGCCTCGGCCACGTCGGGCAGGTCGCGGGTGCGGGCGATCGCGGCCAGCGCTTGGGTCAGCTCCACCGCGGTCTGCACGTCGCGGCGGGTGGGCTCGGTGCACTGGGCCCGCGCGTCGTCGAGCATCGCCGGGACCTGCACCAGCACCCGGTCCTGCAGCTCGGGCCGGCCCGGCGCGTAGCTGCCGAGCGCGATCAGGGTGTTCGCGACGGGCTCGAGCCACTGCGCCGGCCGGTGCACGTACAGGCGCTCCTCGACCAGCGCCCGGCGGGTGGTCTCGGCCACCGCGTACACCCACCGCACGTCGACCTGGGTGTGCGGGTCGAGCGCGTCCCAGTCGAGCCGCTCGAGCTGCTTCAGGTCGCGGTCGAGCCGCTTCACCAGCGCCCGCACCGACCGCCGATCGTAGTGCGGCACCGCCATCGCGTCGTCGAACAGGCCGGCGTTCGCCGCGAGGCTCGGGTCGACCGCGAACGCGGCCGCGGTCACGTCGCGCGCGGCCGCCACGAACGCCGGGGGGCCCGGGACGTCGAGCGTGGCGACGGTGGGAGCGCCCCACGCCGACGGACCGATCGCCAGCGCCGCCGCCAACCCACCTGCTCGTATGTTCACCTGGCCTCCCGGTGGCCCCTTTACCGGGCGCGCGAGGTCGGCGCAACCGCGGTACGCTCCGGGCCGGAGGAGCGGTGAACGTGCTGTTCGTGTGCAGCCGGAACCGCCTGCGCAGCCCGACCGCCGAGGCGGTGTTCGCGGGGCGGGCGGGGCTCGAGGTGGACTCGGCCGGCACGGCAGACGACGCCGAGCAGGGGGTCGACGGCGAGCTGCTGGCGTGGGCCGACCTGGTGGTGGTGATGGAGGCGCGGCACAAGCGCGCGCTGACCAAGAGGTTCCCGCGGGCGCTCCGGGGCAAGCGGCTGGTGGTGCTCGACATCCCGGACCGGTTCGAGTTCATGGACCCGGAGCTGGTCGCGCTGCTCGAGCAGCGGGTGACCCCACACCTGCGCGGCCGGGTCGAGTAGGCTCGGCGCCATGGGACTGCTGACCTTCTCGATCAACGTCACCCTGGACGGCTGCCTCGATCACCAGGTCGGGATCGCCGACGACGAGACGCACGCCTACTTCACCCAGCTGATGGACGAGGGCGGGGCGATGTTGTGGGGCCGCACGACCTACGAGATGATGGAGAGCCACTGGCCCGCCGTCGCTCGGGGCGAGCGGGAGGCCCCGCCGGCGATCCGCGCGTGGGCGGTCCTGCTGGAGGCCAAGCCGAAGTACGTCGTGTCGTCGACCCGCACGGACTTCCCGTGGAACAACAGCCACCGGGTCACCGGTGATCTGCGCGCGGGCGTGCAGCGGCTCAAGGACGCGACGCCCGCCGGTGTGCTGCTCGGCAGCGGCCGCCTCGCCACCGAGCTCGACCGGCTCGAGCTGATCGACGAGTACAAGTTCCTCGTCCACCCGAGGATCGCCGGCCACGGCCCGACCCTGTACCAGGGCGGCTTGCCCGCCACGCGGAAGCTCGAACTGGTCTCGGTGAAGCCGCTCCGCTGCGGCGCGGTGGTGATGCACTACGCCAAGGCTTCGGTACTCGGCTCCACTCCGAACGATAGCCAAGCTCCGCTGGGCTGAGTCGTCGCTCCGGCCTCACCCTCGGGCGGCGAGCACCGGCCCGACGACCGGGTCCGCCTCCACCCGATCGGCGATCGCGGCGAGCCGCGGCGCCACCTCGGCGACGACCGCGGGCTCCCACCGACGGAACACCGCGACGTACAGGTCCAGCGCCGAGCGGCGCTCTCCGAGGAACCACGGCGCCCCGGCCGCCTGGTCGAGCTGGCGCCACAGGGCGCGCCGGTGCCCGTCCGGCGCGACGTACGACCAGGTCGGGTACACCGCCGCGACCAGGAACACGAGCCAGCGCAGGAACCGCGCGCGGTCCGGGTCGCCGGCAGGGGGCGCGAGGGCTGCGTCCGGGTGGGCCTCCGCGATCGACAGCACGATCGCCGCGCTCTCGGTCCACACCGCGCCGTCCCGCAGCGTCAGCGTCGGCACCTGGCCGAGCGGGTTCAGCCCGAGCAGGTGCGGGCGCCGGGCAGCGTCCACGTCGACCGTGGTGACCTCGACACCTGCGAGCGCGAACGCCGCCTCGATCACGACTGCGCCGGTCCCGCGGCCGCCGTACAGGGTTGCTCCGTCGAACATCACGAACCTCCACCCGCAACTTGTGGCGGGCGCGCCGATCCGACTCGGCGGATCTTGCGGGTGACCTGCCGCGTCCACCCGGGTACCGGGGAGGGATGGGCGCCGATGTCACAGAGCTGGCCCGCGCGGGCGGGGTCACGGTGCGGTCGTTCGTGTGCCGGGCCGGGCCATCCACGGCCCCGTTCGACGAGCAGCACGGCGGGCACGTGGTCGCGTTGGTGCTCGCGGGGTCGTTCCGGTACCGGACCTCGCCCGGCGACGCCACGCTGGTCCCGGGCGCCGCCCTGCTCGGCAACCCCGGCCAGCCGTACCGCTGCAGCCACGAGTACTGCCAGGGCGACCGGTGTCTGTCGTTCGAGCTCACCCCGGCGCTGCTCGCGTCGGTCGCCGCCGACGCCGGCGCCGCCGTCGACCGGTTCGTCTTGCCGGCGCTGCCCGCCGGGGCGCTCCCGGCCAGCCTCGTCGCCAGCGCGCGAGTGGCCGCGGCCGGTGCGGATCCGTTCGCGGTGCAGTCAGCGGCGGTGACGCTCGCGGCGCACGCGTTCCGGACGCGCCCGGGGCGAGCGCCCCCACCGTCGCGCACCGACGCCGTCCGCGCGTCGGAGGCCGCCCGGCTGCTCGACCGGTCGTCGGGTGAGGCGTTGTCGCTCGAGCAGGTGGCGGCGAAGTTCGACACCAGCCCGTACCACTTCCACCGCACGTTCCGCGCCGCGCTCGGCATCACCCCGCACCAGTACCTGGTGCAGGCGCGCCTGCGGCGGGCGGCCCGGCTGTTGGCCACCACGGAGCTGCCGGTGACCGACATCGCGTTCAGCTGTGGGTTCGGCGACCTGACCCACTTCATCCGGACGTTCCGCGCCGACGCCGGCGCCTCGCCGGGGCGCTGGCGTGCGGCTCACCGCGGCGGCCAGCGCCCCTGACCGGCGGCTCGGCCGATCACTCCACCACGACGATGTCGGTGCCGCTCCGCCCGAACGTCTCCGGCATGTACATCTCCTCGGCCTTCGCCGGGGGCACCACGTACCGGCCTGGGGTGGTCGCGCGCGCGACGTAGTCGTACCCGTGCACCCCGTCCCACAACAGGCTGGTGAACGCCTCGACCCGCTCGTCGCGCATCGCCTCGTGCTCTTGCCACGGGCGGGTCCACCACCACCAGTACGGCTGCTCGTCCGGGGGCGACTGCGGCAGCGTGCCGGTGGTCGCGAACACCGGGTTCTGCGCCTCGAGGCCCGCCGGCAGCGGGTCGATCAGGGCCACGTGGTACCGGCGCATCTCGTTGACCATCTCGAGCTCGACCTTGATCCGCGACCCGGCGCGGATGTGCCACACGCCTTGCTCGTCGCGCCGGACGTCGGCGGGGTCGTCGATCGCGGTGTACCGCCGGGTCACCGCGAACCCGTAGTCGGCGGGCTCGAGCCGCAGGTCGCGCGGGGCGTACCGCATCCCGACCCGGTAGTACATCCGGCCCTGGTCCCCCTCCATCGCGAGCGTCAGCGGCACCTCGCCGCGGCGCTCGGACAGGTACCCCATGGGGACGGCCATCTGGTGTTGCTCGGTGGTCCTGCCGCGGAACGCGTGCTCGCCCACCGCGCCGTCGCCGAGCCACACCCGGGCCACGAAGTCCGGCGTCTCCTTCTCGTAGGTGCGGAAGTACCGGTCCAGCGCGAGCAGGATGAACGCGTCCTCCTGGGTGTTCGACCAGTGGCCCTTGCGGCGGTGCGCGAGCAGCCCGCGCACGACCTTCTCCACCAGCTCGGCGTCGGGCTTGGTCTCCATCAGCGCCTCGAGCACGATCCCGTCGGCGCGGCGGTCGCTGTGCAGCAGCACGTGCGCGCCGTCGGCGTACGAGGTCACGAAGTGCGCGGTGCCGGCCTCCTCGGTGACCCGGTTCGACAACGTGTACAGGATCGCGTCGCGCTCGCTCTTCGCGCCGGCGTCGTGGAACGTGGGCAGCAGGAACGCGAGCCCGTCGATGCCGAGCAGCTGCTGCTCGCGGTACACGTCGCGCGCCTTGCGCAGGTCGGGCTCACCGAGGCGCCGCAACACGTCGACCGCGAACGCCCGCAGGAACGCGCGCGACTGGGGGCCGTACCACCACGGGATGTGCGACTCGATGTCCCGCAGGTGCTGGACCGACTGGCGGACCGCGCCCTCGGGCACGTCGTACCCCTTGGCCTTCGCCCGAGCGAGCGCGTCGGCGACGTAGATCGACAGGTAGGGCCAGGTCTCCTCGCCCCGGCGCCAGAACGACCACCCGCCGTTCCAGTGTTGCCGCGCGGCCAGCTTCTCGAGGTCCTGCTTCACCCGCTCCTCGAGCACCGCCGGCGGCGGAAGGTCGGGCGAGTCGAACGCGGACAACACGTCGCGCAGGCTGGCGATCGCCAACACCCGGCTCGCGATCTGCTCGTTGCAGTCGTACGGGTAGCTCTCGAGGTACAACACCGCGTCGGTCAGCGCCTGCAGCTGGGTCGAGCTGGTGCTCACCTCGAGCCCGCCGAACTGGGTCCAGGTGTTCGGCGGGGCCACGATCGGCTGCACGGTCACCCCGGCGTCGATCGAGCCGTAGGTCGCGAACGCCTCGGTGGTGGCGGGCGTCCACACCGGCAGCGACAGCTCGGCCGCGTCGGCGTACGCCCCGGACGCGATCACCACCTGCAGCCGCGCGGTGCCCGCGCCGACGGTCGCGGCCGGGAACCGCACCTCGACCCGGTCGTTCTTCGGCACCTTCACCCGCTTGCCGGCGATCGACGTGGGGGTCTCGGGCGCGTCGGGCAACACCTCGGTGACCTGGTCCACCAGCATCAGGTGGGTGGCGCGCACCGCGATGTCGACCTCGAGGTCGGCGTCGGTCTGGTTCTGCACCACCACCGGCAGCTCGGTCTGGTCGCCGAAGTTCAGGAACCGCGGCGGGCTCGCGCGCACCATCAGCGGCTTGCGCGCCACGATCGCCGCTTCGCCGCTGCCGAACCCGTGCTTGGCGTCGGCGGCCACGACCATCACCCGGTACCGGGTCAGGCTGTCGGGCAACTTCACCGGCACGGTGGCGCGCCCTTGGGCGTCGGTGCGCACGTCGGGGGCGAACAGCGCGAGCGCGCCGAACTCGGTGCGCAGCGCGATCGCCTGGCTCTCCCCGCCGCTCGCGTCGGCCTCGTCCTCCATCCGGCGTGCCCGGCCAGCGGGGGCGCGGGTCACGACCGACTTCTCCTTGGCCATCTCCTCCATCGGCGCGGCCGCGAGCTCCAGCTTGTCGGCCTTGGCCTCGACCCCGGTGGTGGCCGAGGGCAACACCATCCCCCCGCCGCCGTACCCGACGCCGTTCCCGCCGAGCACCCCTACGTCGGCGGTCACCACCGACTCGGGGTTCGCCAGCGCGACCCAGTTGCGCAGGAAGTCGTCGCGCACCCCGGCGCCGCGCGGGGCGTAGAACACCTCGATCGGATCGGGCATCTTGTACCCGGTGAGCGCGAGCACGCTCTCGTCGACCACCACCACCGCGACCTCGGCGTTCGCGACGGCCTCACCGCTCGCCCGGGTCACCGCCAGGGTCAGGCTGGTCTGCCCGCCCGGCGCCACCGCGGCGTCGAGCGGCTGCACCGTCACCCCGAGGGTGCGGGTCTTCGGCGGCACCCGGAACGAAACCTGGCCGCTCGCGTGCGCGACCCGCTTCGGCAGCTCCGGCGCCGGCGCCCCCCCGTCGTCGAGGCGCATCGCCGCGCCGACCAGGTGCACGTGTACGTCGAAGTTCGGCACCAGCGACTCGTCGACCGGCACGGTGAGCTCGGTCGTGGGGCCGTCCATCCGGAACCGCACCGCCCGCTCGATCCCGTCGCGGCGCACGGTCCACGTGCCCTCGGCCGGCCAGAACGGCGCCTGGATCAGCAGCGACGCGGACTCGCCCACCGCGAGGTCCTGCGCGCCCGGAACGAGCGTCACCTTCTCCAGCGTCACCTCGCGCGCCGGGACGAGCTCCTCACCCGACACCCACACCCGCAGCTCGCTCTCGTTCGGGCGACCCGCGGCGTCGGTGACCCGGGCGGTCACCCGGTACGCGCCGCCCGCGGCCGGGGTGAACGCACACTGCGCCCGCCCGGCGTCGTCGAGCGACACCGCACACGCCGTCACGTCCTCGGCCTGCTCCCCCCACCGACCGCCCTTGCCCGCCCGCCACACCATCCGCGCCATCGACACGGTCGGGACCTCGGTCGCGGCCTTGCCGTCGAGGTCGACCACCGCCACGTCGACCGTGATCGGCCGGCCCTTCTCCACGTACGACCGCTCGGTCTTCAGCCCGACGTACCGGTCGGACGGGTGGACGGTGGTGCGCGCGGTCGCGGTCCACGCCTGCCGGTTCACGTCGGTCACCGACGCCTCGAACCGCACCGCGAACGGGCGCGGCGGGTTCATCGACTCGAAGTGCACCCCGAGGTGGTGCTGGCCGGCGCCGTCGGTCTTGCCTTCCAACCGGTCGACGTACCCCTCGCCGAGCGGAGCGCCGGTGCGCTGCGACCACTCGTACGGGTCGTACCACCACGGCGACCACGTCCCGAACGCCCACTCCTGCATCCCGGGCGGGATGTAGGTGGTCGCCTCGGCGAACACGGTCCACACGGTGTCGGCGTTCGCGAGCGCCCCGCCCGCGTAGTACGCCGCGGTCACGTCGACCCGCGCGTCGAGGCCGAGCAGGTGTGGCCCTGCGTCGACGCTCGCGCTGACCTCGAACTCGGGCTTGCGGAACTCCTGGATCTGCAGCGAGTGGACGGTCGACGACCCGCTCTCGCGCACGTTGCGCGCCTCGATCACGAGCTGCGCCGGCCCCACGTCGGCGTCCGCCGGGATCGGCACGTCGAACGAGAACCCGCCGAGGCCGGACAAGGTCGCGTCGCCCTCGCCGAGCGTGCGCCCCATCACCGAGTTCAGCGTCCAGTGCACCGACGCGTTCGCCCGGCCCTCGAGCGCCTCCACGTCGCCCTCGGGGCCCTCGACGTGCGCCCGCAGCCACCCCTTGACCTTCGCCGACTCGCCGGGCTTGTACAGGCCCCGATCGTCGGCCACGTACCACCGCAGGCCGCGCTCGGGCTCGACCCGGACCCAACCCGAGCCGCCGTACGGCGTGATCTCGCGCGGCAGCAGCGCCAGGTCGGCGCCGGAGCGGGCGACGAGCACCGGAGAGTCGTCGAGGCCCGTCGGCAGCGCGAGCTCGGCGAGCCCGTCCCCGCCCGACGTGGCGGTCGAGGCGCCCAGGGTGAACGACACCCCGGCCAACGGCGCGCCGGTGGCGAGCTCGGTCGCCCACCCGATCAGGTCGTCCTGGTCGGAGAACGCGACCAGCCCGAGGTTCGTGACCTGGACCCACTTGTACACGTACTGGCGGTTCCACCGGTCGCGCGGCTGCACCGTGGGCTCGACCATCACCACGAACTGGCCCACGTGGTCCTCACCGAGCAGCGGGCCGAGGTCGATCTCGGTCTCCGCCTGCGCGTCGGGCGCGCCGGAGGTGGTCATCACCTCGGACCGGACCCGGCGGCCCGGCAGCGGCCCCGGCACGACGTCGTCGTACCAGAACTTCTGCAGCCACTTCATCCACTTCGGCCAGTCCTCGGGGGTGACCTCGTGCACCGTGACCTTGAGCTTCGGGTGGTTCACCGAGAACACCGACAGGTGCGCCCCACCCGCGGGGTCGAGCACCACGACCTCCTGCCCCGGCGCGGACAGGGTCTTGTCGGCCGGTCCGACCCGGAACACGTGGCTCTCGTCCTTGCCGAGCGTCTGGCCGAACGCGTCTCGCAGCGAGGCGGGGACGGTCAGCGTGTACTCGGTGCGCCCGGTGAACGCGCCCGACACCTGGACCGCGTCGCCGTACGGCACCACCGACAGCCCCGGCACCGCGGGCGACACCGACCACGCGGTCGGGTCGAACGCCTCGAGGTCGAGCGGGTTGTTGGTGCGGATCGTCCACGGCGCGGTCGGGGGGCACGGCTCCTGGTACCAGCAGTGGTGCTCGGTCACCGCGAGGGCGGCGTAGGTCCACACGCCGGTCGACAGGGAGGTGCCCGCCGGGCGCGGGCCCTCGAGCGAGGTGAACGCGGCGTCGACCGTGAGCGAGTACGAGGTGGCCTTCGCCAGCGGCTCGCGCGGGTGCAGCGCGACCACCGCGCGCTCGGCTGCGCCGCGCTGCAGGCTGTCCCAGACGCCGGACGGCAGCTCCTCGATCTCGGCGTCGGTCGCGAGGCGCCACGACGAGGTCGGCGACGCCTGCAGGTGGGCGAGCACCTGCTGCGGGTCGACCGCCTGGTCGAACCGCAGGACCACCGTGGGCGACAGGTCGGTGGGGCCGCTGTTCGGCCAGCTCGCGTCGAGGCGCGGCCCCGGCGTGGCGAAGGTGAACGAGAACGCCTCGGCGAGGGCGGCGCCGCTGGCGGACTTCGTGCCCTTCGGCACGGTGACCCGGTACTCGGTCGCCATCGGCAGGCGCGGGTCGGCGTCGAACATCAGGGTCTTCGTGCCGAGCCACCGCCAGCTCCCCGGCGGCTGGGGCTCGATCGTGGCGGGCACCGTCTGCTGGGTCAGCTCCTGGCTGCTCACCGCGACCATCGGCTGGTCGAACGTGATCGACACGTGCGGCGCCATCGGCACCTCGCCGTCGGGCGAGTGACGGACGATCGTGGGCGGGTGCACCGCGGCGGCGGGCGGCGGGCCGAGCGGCGGCGGCGGGAACGACTGCAACACGTCGGTCCCGGTCCGCGGCGGCGGCTTGGTGCCCTCGCGCAGCGCGAACGTCTTGCGGTCGCCGTCCTCGACCGCCGGCGCCGGGACCCGCCCCAGCAGCCGCTCGGTGGTCGCGGCGTCGAGCGGGGTGCTCGGGGCGACCGGCGCGGCGTCGCCCCCTTCCTTGGGCGGGCTCGCGTCGTACAGACGCACGCCGAGGCCCTTCACGTCCTCGTCGACCGAGAAGGACGGGCGCGCGCCGGACGACGTGCCGGTGCTGGTGCTCTCGGTGTCGGGGGGCGGCGCCGGGTGGCGGCACGCGAGGACGAACAGCAACAAGGCGACCTCCGGGCGGACGAACGGGTCTGGGCGCGAGAGCTTACGCGGTGGCGCGGGTTGATGTGTGTACGAACATCGCGGTATTCCGACGAGCAGCGTAATGAG